>JANNNM010000743.1:0-2279 GCA_031398535.1 Betaproteobacteria bacterium
CATCGCCATCGCGGCGAACAGGAAGGGGATGAGCCCACCGATGAAGAGGCCGACGATGACCATGTGGTTCGACAGGTCGAACGTGGTGTCCATGCCGAACGTCTGCAGCGCGTGCGTGTAGTCGGCGAAGAGCACCAGCGCCGCGAGCCCCGCGGAGCCGATCGCATAGCCCTTGGTGACAGCCTTGGTCGTGTTGCCCACTGCATCCAGCGGATCGGTGATCGCACGCACCGAGTCCGGCAGGTCGGCCATCTCGGCAATGCCGCCGGCGTTGTCGGTGATCGGGCCGTACGCGTCGAGCGCGACGATGATGCCGGCCATCGACAGCATCGACGTGGCGGCGATCGCGATGCCATAGAGACCCGCACACCAGAACGACACGAGGATGGCCGCGCAGACGGACAGCACCGGCCACGCGGTGGCCTTCATCGAGATGCCGATGCCGGCAATGATGTTGGTGGCGTGGCCCGTGGTGGACGCCTGCGCGATGTGCTTGACCGGCTTGAAGTCCGTGCCCGTGTAGAACTCGGTGATCACGACCATCAGCGCCGTCAGCACGAGGCCGACGACGGCCGCGCCGAAGAGACGGATCGGCGTCAGGATCGGGTCGACGGCGGCAAAGCTGCCGGTCATGCGATCGGTGATGAACCAGAAGCCGATGGCCGAGATGATGCCGGCGACCGCAAGGCCCTTGTACAGCGCGTTCATGATCTTGCCGCCGGGGCTGGCCTTGACGAAGTAGCAGCCGACGATGGACGCGAGGATCGAGAAGCCACCGAGGACCAGCGGATACAGCACGGCCGCTTCGGCGACGGTGGGCAGCAGCAGCGCACCCAGTAGCATGGTCGCGACGATGGTCACGGCGTACGTCTCGAACAGGTCCGCCGCCATGCCGGCGCAATCGCCGACGTTGTCGCCGACGTTGTCGGCGATGACCGCCGGATTGCGCGGATCGTCTTCAGGGATGCCCGCTTCGACCTTGCCGACCAGGTCCGCGCCGACGTCCGCACCCTTGGTGAAGATGCCGCCGCCAAGACGCGCGAAGATCGAGATCAGCGAACCGCCGAAGGCTAGGCCCACCAGCGGCTGGATGATGTGATGCAGGCTCTCGCCCTTCGGCAGCGGCGACCAATGCGCCGAGCCGACCAGGAACCAGTAGAACCCGGCCACGCCCAGCATGCCGAGACCCACCACCAGCATGCCCGTGATGGCGCCACCGCGGAACGCGACGGCCAGCGCTTCGTTGAGGCCCGTCTTCGCGGCTTCAGCCGTGCGCACGTTGGCGCGCACCGAGACGTTCATCCCGATGTAGCCCGCGAGGCCGGACAGGATGGCACCGACGGCGAACCCGCCCGCGGTGCGTCCACCCAGCGCCCACCAGATGACGACGAAGAGGATGACGCCGACGATGCCGATCGTCAGGTACTGACGATTGAGATACGCCTGCGCACCGGCCTGGATGGCCGCGGCGATTTCCTGCATCCGCGCGTTGCCGGCAGGCTTCGCGAGGATCCACTTGATGGAAAGACCGCCGTAGACGATCGCCGCCACCGCGCACAGCAGCGCGAAAATGAGTCCATTGGACATGGCTTGTAATGCTCCCTTTGATGTGTGACGCGCGGATGTTGCCGATTGAAATCAATGTCGCCGACACCGTTGAAGTGCCTGCAACCTCTCCTGCCCGCGCGTGGTGCGCCCGATTGTGTGTCGAAGGGCGCGACCAATCCCCCAAAACGGCTGCCAGTGGTCAATGCGTCGTTGCCGCGTTGCCCTGCCTGGTGACCGTTCGTCCCCGGCCGGGGGTTCCCGGCCAGACCAAACACGCTATTTTGCCAGTTTGCGGGCCAGGAAGTCCAACCGATCCTGTCCCCAGAACAGTTCATCACCGATGACATAGGTGGGTGCACCAAAAACCTGACGATCGATGGCGTCCTGCGAACACGCCTCGTAGGCCTTCGCGATGTCGGGCGACGACGCACGCGCGGCCAGCGCCGCACCATCCTGCCCCAGCGCGCTGGCGATGGCCACCAGCGTGGCCGCATCGCCGATATCGCGCTCCTCCGCCCAACGCGCGCGCATGATCGCGCCGGCCAGCGCCAGCGCATCGTCCGCACCGCGCTCGCGGGCCGCCAGGATGAAGTGGGACGCGAGTTCCGGACCCGACGCAATGAACTTCGGGCTGATGTTGATCGGGATGCCGAGGTGCTCGCGCCACCGTGCGACTTCCTGCAGCCGGTAAGCCTGCCGCTGCGGCGCGCGCTTGGCGAGCGGCAAGCCAC
>JANNNM010000769.1:0-2615 GCA_031398535.1 Betaproteobacteria bacterium
CTGGCCGGATGCGCAAGTACCTGCATGACCAGGCCGAAGCCACGCCCTACAACCAGCCGCCCGGCACCTTCACGCCGTGGTCGGATGTGGCGCCCGGCACCGACCTGCTGTTCTACGAGGGCCTGCACGGCGCGGTCGTCACGCCCGAAGTCAACGTTGCGAAGCACGCCGACCTCATCATCGGCGTGGTGCCGATCATCAACCTCGAGTGGATCCAGAAGCTGCATCGCGACAAGTCGCAGCGCGGGTATTCCACCGAAGCGGTGGTCGATACCATCCTGCGGCGGATGCCCGACTACGTGAACTACATCTGTCCGCAATTCGCGCAGACCGACATCAATTTCCAGCGCGTGCCCACCGTCGACACGTCCAATCCCTTCATCGCGCGCTACATCCCGGCCGCCGACGAAAGCTTCGTCGTGATCCGCTTCCGCAACCCCAAGGGCATCGACTTCCCCTACCTGCTGTCGATGCTGCACGACTCCTTCATGTCGCGGCCCAACATCATCGTGGTCCCCGGCGGTAAGATGGAACTTGCGATGCAGATCATCCTGACCCCGCTGATCCTGAAGCTGATGGACACCCGCCGCCGCGCGGCGGGCAGCGCACCGTCGCGGTCCGCTGCGGACTGAGGTGCCGTTGGCCGAGCTATTTTCCTCCGGCCATGTCGTTGACCTGATCATCGCGCTGATGGTGGTCGAAGCGCTGGTGCTGCTGGTTTGGCGGCGCCGGCTGGGGCATACCATCGCCCCCGGGCCACTGGTCGCCAGCCTGCTGGCGGGTTTTTTCCTGCTGCTGGCGCTGCGCGGGGCGCTGACGGGTGCCCCCTGGCTGGTCGTTGCCGGGTGGTTGCTGGCGGCGCTGGTGGCCCATCTTGGGGATCTGGCGGGACGGTGGAACGGTTAAATGTGCTCCCATCCGGCGCCTTTTTTGATCAGGGCATCAGAGCAACGATGATGCCTGCCCCAGTTCGTTTGGGATCTTGGATGGGAAGTGGTGTCGCCGACACCGTTACGCTGGGGCGATCGCTGTTTTTCAGAGTGCGGAAACGATCAGCGATCCAGCGTGTAACGTGTGGAGCGGCTACGCTGGTGCCATTCATGGCCACGCGCGAACCCGAAAGCGTTCCCGAGGCCCGGACGCCGTGCATAGCGACAGACGTTTCGCACACGGCGACCACATCGGGCCCAGCGCGATAGGGGGAGTCTGTTGGCCCACTTCCAGAGTACTTCGCCACCCTTTGGTCGCTGGCGCGAACACCTCCTACGACGATCGTTTTGTTCCCAGCGGCCAGGTCGTTGAACGATCCTGCGCGCTTGATTGGACTGGCGTTATCCACTTCCACCAGCGGCCCGGCAGGTCCCTCGTAAACCTGATATTGAGGGTCATCGAAGCGGGATTGTCGTCCGGTGACTGGAAAGCCCATCGGCCGATCGTCGCGCCAGATCCATGCCTTGATTGTCACCAAAGCGCCTGAATTGGTGAACTCGATCTCCCAGTTGCCTGACGGTGCATGTCGACCGGAGGCGTTTCTCGAGACTGTGGGCTCAAGTGCAATCCGGACACACGACTTGCCCCCAGGTGGCACCGGCAACGGGTCAAATTCGATCACTGCGATGGGACCCGACGTATTGGACAAGGTCAGGGTGTTCCCAGGACTGGCCCAAGCGCTGGTAAGGCCACCCGGTGCTTTGATACGGACTCGCACCCCCTTAGCCGCCGCGGCAGGCGGTTGCGCGGGCATCCAGACCTCAAGGAAACTAGGCGTCATGTCGTCGGGAAGGACCCGCCATATCAGCGACTGTGCCGCGCCCGACGGCAAATCCATGCTGGCGTGACCTCGAGTCAGGTGACTGTTGCCGGCCGGAAGTACCACGCGCAGCGAATGCTGCGCGTTCAAGGCGCCGATCAACTGGTCAACGGCGCGTTCGAATAGTGAGGTTCCGTCGTGGGGACCGTGATTGACTCCGTAGCTCATGTTGACCACGAGAGGGAGCGGGGCGCCTGTGGCCGTTCGTGCTAGCCAAACCATGTATATGAGGCCAAGCAGCGCATAGGGAGTAAGAGTGCTTCCGGAAATGTCGCGGGTAACCTCGCGGGGCAATTGGACACCCACAAGATGGGTGGTGGCGGCATGCGCATGATCGGGGTCAAACCCCGCCGCCAAATCGGTGACGTGCGTGCCATGGGCCATGCGTCGATTGACCCCCTGGTGTCGCAGGCGGCGATAAAGCATTTCCTCGTCGACAGTGCCCGAGACTGAGGTATACAGCTGCGTCATTGCATCGATTTGGGCGGATGTCAGGGTCCATCCGGTTCCCATAGGATGCAGCGGAGTACTGTTGGCAAGCACATCTTGTTGCCAGAAGCCGGCAAACCGAGTCCTTGAGACACCGCCTGCATGGCACCGGAATCGATCGTTGGCAAACGCAATCGCGTCATCGATCACGCCGACCACCACACCGCCAGTGAGGGTGCTGACCGGAGGCCATGTCAGCACCTCATTCAGCACCTGTGTCAACTTCTGTTGGGATTGCTGCCACTGTTGCTGTGGCGTTGGCGGAAATGGCGATGACTGCTGCTGTTGCCCCGACCGGGACGCTGAGACGTCGAAC
>JANNNM010000794.1:0-1704 GCA_031398535.1 Betaproteobacteria bacterium
TGAAGCGGCCGCGGGAAGTGTTCAAAGGAGGGGAGATGGGACGGCGCCGGGCGGTCAGCGTCCGCCCTTCTGGAATTTTGCCACGGCGCGGTTGTGGTCGGTGAGATTCGTCGAGAACTGGGACGTGCCGTCGCCGCGGGCGACGAAGTAGAGGTACGCGGTGGTGGGCGGCTGCGCCACCGCCTCGAGCGACGCCTGCGACGGCATGGCGATGGGTGTGGGGGGCAAGCCATCGCGCGTATAGGTATTCCACGGCGTGTCGGCTTCGAGGTCGCGGCGGCGCAGGTTGCCGTCGAAGCGCTCGCCCATGCCGTAGATCACCGTCGGGTCGGTCTGCAACCGCATGCCGGTGCGCAGCCGGTTGATGAACACCGACGCGATGGCTGGCCGGTCGGCGGCGCGCCCGGTCTCCTTCTCGACGATCGACGCCAGCACCAGCAGTTCTTGCGGCGACTGCAGCGGCAGGTTGGGCGCGCGGCGCGCCCACGCCGCCGCCAGCCGCGTGACATGCGCCTGGCGCGCGCGCCGCAGCACCGCTAGATCAGCGTTGCCGGCCGCGAAGAAATAGGTATCGGGATGGAATGCGCCCTCCGCCGACACGCCGGGCGCGTCCAGGCGTGCCATCACCTCCGCGTCGGGCAGGTCGAGCACGGTATTGCGCAATGAAGCATTGGCGCGCAGCGCGCGCCGAACGTCGGCAAAGGTCGCGCCCTCGATGATGACGAATGCGCTTTGCGTCACATCGCCCTCGGTGAGCATCGTGAGCAGTTGCGGCACCGTGATCCCGGTCTCGATTTCGTAGCTGCCGGCCTTGATCGCGCGATCCGCGCCGCGCCAGCGCGCGAGCAGGCGAAGCGCCCACGGTTGCGGCAGCACGCCAGTGGCTTCGAGATCGCGCGCCACGGTCGAGAGCGCGGCGCCGCTGCGCACATCGAAGGCCATCGGCGATCGCGGCAATGGCAACGGCTGCGACAACGCGTGCCAGGCAAGGCCGCCGGCTGCCAGCGCGGCGAGCACGGCCAGCAACAGCAGGAAACGGAAGGTGCGCGCGATCGACATGAAGGGGGTGCGCGGCATGGGGAAACCCGGAACGCGCGCAGCGGCGCATTATAATCGGGCCATGTCCACGTCATGCCCTGCTGCCCTGCCCGCCCGCCGCCCCGCGCGCGGCTTCACGCTGATCGAGATCATGGTCGTGATCGTGATCCTCGGCGTGCTGGCCGCGCTGGTGGTCCCCCGCGTGCTTGAACGCCCCGACGAGGCCCGCGTCATTGCCGCGAAGGCCGACATTGCAACGATCATGCAGGCGCTGAAACTCTACCGGCTCGACAACCAGCGCTATCCGACGGCGGAACAAGGCCTGCAGGCACTGGTGGGCAAACCGGAGCAGCCGCCGGTGCCCGCGAACTGGAAGCCCGGGGGCTACCTCGAGCGCCTGCCCAAGGATCCGTGGGGACGCGCCTTCGTCTATGTGATCCCCGGCGTGCGCGGCGACATCGAGGTCTTCAGTTTTGGCGCCGACGGCCAACCCGGTGGCGGCGGCAACGACGCCGACATCGGCTCATGGGACCTGTAGCCGGTCGTCGCGTTGCGCGCACGGCCGCCGGCCTGGCCGGTTTCACACTGATCGAAATCCTGGTGGTGCTCGTCGTGCTGGGCATCGCTGCGACGGTGGCCACACTCGCGTGGTCGGGCGACGACACC
>JANNNM010000865.1:0-2150 GCA_031398535.1 Betaproteobacteria bacterium
AGGACCAGCGTGTTGTTCGGACCCAGGCCGCGCAGTGACACGCCGGAGCCCGATGCCGAAAAAGCCGTTGGTGAACGACGGAGCGATCGAACCGTTGTTGTTCGCCGTGATCTGGCGGACAACTTCCTGGATCGTTTGCAGACCCGAGTTCTGGATGTCTTCGCGCGTGATGGTCTGGATCGGTGCTGCCGTTTCAGAATCCACCCGCTTGATGTTGGATCCCGTCACAATGACACGGATGTCCTGTGCAAAAGCAGATCCTGCAGCGACCAGTGCGAATCCGCCCATGCCGAGCGCGATCGCAACTTTCTTCCGCTGAAAATTCATATGGAAAACCCCCAGTAAAAAATGATTGATGCCCCCCGAACGGACTGGAAGCGTCCGCTCTCCGGCACACATTGCAAAGTTACAACACCAAGTTGGCCAAAGCCAACGAAAGGCGACGATTGCTACAATGGTCCGAGTTGATTTGTTGCAAATTCGCCAATGCCCCCGACCCCGTGACGATACGCATCGCGCAACCCGCTGATTTGCCAGCGATCGTTGCCATCTACAACGCCTCCATTCCGGGCCGGATGGCCACGGCGGATACGCTGCCGGTCACGGTTGCCGACCGCGCGGCATGGTTTGCGGAGTTCGATCCCACCAGGCGGCCACTGTGGGTATTTTGCAACGCAGCAAATGACGTTTCGGGATGGTTGTCGCTGCGCTCGTTCTATGGGCGTCCCGCCTATCATGCGACCGCCGAAATCGGGACCTACGTCGCGCCCGCGGCCCAGCGCGCCGGCGTCGCGCGGGCGCTGGTGGCGCACGCACTGCACCATGCGCCAGCCCTGGGCTTGCGCACGCTGCTGGCCTTCGTTTTCGGTCACAACGCGCCGTCCATCGCGCTGTTCGAACGTGCGGGCTTCGCGGGGTGGGGCCGCTTGCCCGCCGTCGCGGAACTCGACGGTGTCGAGCGCGATCTCGTCATCATGGGCAGGCGAATCGCGTGACCGCTGCGAGCTGGAAACTGGCGCCTGCCACGCGCGCCGACGCGGGCGACCTGATGCGGCTAATCGAGGCACTGGCCGCCTACGAAAAGCTCTCGCACCTCGTCGTTGCGACGGAAAGTGACCTGACCGAGGCGCTCTTCGGCCCCCGGCCGGCCGCGGAGGCCCTGATCGTCCGCGAAGGCAATGAAAACGGGCGTGCAATCGCCTTTGCGCTCTATTTCACCAATTTTTCGACGTTTCTGGGTCGCCGCGGACTGTGGCTTGAGGATCTTTTCGTCGAACCTGCGCACCGTGGCCGCGGTATCGGGCGCGCGTTGCTCGAGGCACTGGCCGCCACCGCCCGCACGCGCGGCTATGGCCGCTTCGAATGGTCAGTCCTCGACTGGAACGCGTCCGCCATCGGCTTCTACGAGCGGATGGGCGCCACGATCCTGCCCGACTGGAAGATCGCGCGGGTCACCGGCCCGGCGCTCGACCGCTTCGGCGCCGACGCGCCGTCCAACGCCGATTGATTCAACCGCAGGCCCGCGCCCAGGGTCGCAGGGGATAATGCCGACTTGGCCGCCGCACCAACCCGGTGCCCGCCTGCCCCTCACCCCGGATGCCCTGATGCCCTTCGACGGTCCCCTCCCCGCATTTTCGATTCGCGCCGACTTCTGGTCGCTGCGCGTCGTCGACGAGCGCAGCGAAAGCTACGCCGTCCGCAAGAACGTGCCGATGCCGCTCGCGGCCATGACCGATCGCGGCGCGATGGCCACCGTCTATGCCGACGGCGGCTACGGTTACGCGGCCACCAGCGACCTGTCCCCCGCCGGACTCGCGGCAGCGCTGGAACGCGCGGCGCAATGGGCGCGCGCCACCGCGCGCTTGGCGTTGCTCGACACCCGGACGCTGCCAATGCCCACACCGGTCGGCGAGTACACCTCACCCGGCGTGAACGAGCCCGGCCTTTCGCGCGCCGAGTGGTACGACCTGCTGGCGGAGGAATCAAGGCAGGCAGGCTGCGATCCGCGCATTGTCGACTGGGAGGCAAGTGTCGAGGTGCGCACGTCCGCGCAGCGCCTCGTCACCAGCACCGGCGGCGACGTCGTCCAGCGTTTCCGCTTCGTGATGCCCGGCATGTCGGTCACCGCGCATGCGGACGGCGTCACGCAG
>JANNNM010000880.1:0-2813 GCA_031398535.1 Betaproteobacteria bacterium
CTTTGTTGTTGCGACCCTGACCCCTTTGTCGAGTTCAAGGCGGCGTAAAGTCCACCACCTTCGCGGCCTCGCGCTCGCACGCGTCGGCGTCCACCAGGCCCCGCGCCTGCGCCGCCGTCACCAGCGGATAGTGCCGCCGCGCGGCCAGCCGGTCGTGCAGGTCCCAGCAGCTGGCCTCGCCGGTCACCCATTCGCCAGTTTCCACCGTGCGCAGGTCGAAGGCCGCCGAGTAGCTGCGCAGCGTCTTGTGCCCGTCAGCATCGCGGAATTCGTGCAGGTACGACATGGCCAGTTCGCGCAGGCTGCGGTATACGGGGTCGCGGAACCGCAGCACCGCGTGGTTGGATTTCGACACGGCGCCCCAGTACCTGCCGCGGCGGAACAACGCCACGACGTGCGGATAATCGCCCAGTGCGCAATCGAGGTGCAGCAGCAGCGGCGCGTCGCCGTGGATCCACAGCGCGCAGGCCGCCACCAGCGCGCCCTCGATGCAGTGCGCCTGCCGGTGCGCGAGCACGCTGCGCACGGTGCGCACCGTTTCCCCGTCCGGCTCGAAATTGGCGGGGATGCCGTTGACGAAGGCCTGGACTTGCGCCGGCGTGGTCAGCGCGGCAAGTTGCGCGAAGGATCGCGCGTCAAGGCCGAGATCCTCGCGTCGCGCACGCATCCTTGCCGTCATCGTGCGCATCGCGAAGGTCCGGCCGGTGCATCAGCCAAGCTGCGCGCGTAACCGGCGCAACTCGGATTCAAGCGCGTCGATGCGCTCGACGTAGCCCAGCACGACGCTGACGCCATGCGTGTCGAGCTCGAAATCGCGGCGCAGGCGGCTGGCGGTGCGGGCGACGACCAGCCAGCGGGCCTCGAAGGTCCACACCGGCGCATCCGGGTCGCGGGGAATGAGCGCGCCGTAGTGCACCAGCTCGCGGACCTCGATTTCCGGCATGCCGGAGGCGCTGACCAGTTGCGTCCACGTGACCTCGGTCACCGAGTCGAGGCGGACGGCATCATCGGTGGGGGGATTCATCGGGAGGCCTCCTCTTCAAGATGGGCGCGCGGATCGAAGTTGCTGGCCTCGGCCAGCTGCCGGTACAGCTCGCGCTGGCGATCATCGAGCACGGTGGGCATCTCGATGCGGATGATCGCAAAGAGATTGCCCGGCGTGCCGCTGCCGCGCGTGAAGCCGCGGCCGGTCAGGCGCAGCTGCTTGCCTGCAGGCGAACCGGCGGGCACCTTCAACGACACGGTGCCGCCGGGTGTCGGCAACTGCACGGTGGCGCCGAGTGCCGATTCCCACGGTGCCAGCGGCAGATCCACGTAGATGTCCTGGCCCGACACCCGATACAGCGGGTGCTCGGCGATCTCGATGTCGAGGTAGAGGTCGCCATCGGGTGCGCCGTTCATGCCCTTGCCGCCCTTGCCGGGGACGCGCAGCTTCTCGCCGTTGGTGACACCGCGCGGGATGCGCGTCTTCACACGATGCGGCACGCGCCGCATGCCGCCTTGCGGATCCCATTCCAGCGCGCTCAGCTCGAGGTCGATCTCGGTGCCGTTGAAGGCTTGCGCGAAACTCAGTCGCACCATGGCCTCGTAGTCGCTGCCCGGGATGGGCATATCCTGGGGACGCCCGCGCGCGCCGCCACCGGCACCGTTGGCGCGGCCGCGGCGGCCGGCCATGCTGGCGAACAGGTCCGACAGGTCGATGTCGTCGAAGCCACCCTGGCCCTGCGCGTAGTTCTGGCCCCACTCGGGCGGCGGCCGGAAGTCCTGGCCCGCCGCATGGCTGCCCAGCTGGTCGTACGCGGCACGCTTCTCCGGGTCCTTCAGCGTTTCGTAGGCCTCGCCCATTTCCTTGAACTTGGCCTCGGCGTTGGACTCCTTCGACACATCCGGGTGGTACTTGCGCGCCAGCCGGCGGTACGCCGTCTTGATATCCTCGGCGCTGGCATCCTTGGCCACGCCCAGCGTCGCGTAATAGTCCTTGTACTTCATGCGTCGTATCCTTGTCGTCGGTGCGCGTGGCGGGCCGGTGGGGCAACGTCCACGCACGCATTATTGCAAATAGGAGATTGACATGGCACAGAAGAAAATCATCGCAGTGGTCGGCGCCACCGGGGCCCAGGGCGGCGGGCTCGTCCGGGCGATCCTGGCGGACTCGGCGGGCGAATTCACCGCACGCGCGATCGTCCGCGACCCGCAGTCCGACAAGGCGCGCGCGCTGGCAGCGCTGGGCGCGGAAGTCGTCGCCGGCGACATCGACGACGAAGCCAGCCTGAAGCGTGCGCTGCAGGACGCGTGGGGCGCGTACTTCGTCACGTTCTTCTGGGCGCACTTCTCGCCGGAGAAGGAGGGCGCCGAAGCTGCGATCATGGCGCGCGCCGCCAAGGCCGCCAACCTGCATCACGTGATCTGGTCCACGCTGGAGGACACGCGGCTGCTGGTGCCGCTTTCCGACACCCGCATGCCCACGCTGATGGGCAAGTACACGGTGCCGCACTTCGACGCGAAGGGCGAATCGAACCATTTCTTCACCGACCTCGGCGTGCCGACCACGTTCCTGCTCACGTCGTTCTACTGGGACAACCTGATCTACTTCGGCATGAATCCGAAGCCGGGGCCTGACGGCGTGCTGGGCATCACGCTGCCCATGGGCGCGACCAA
Organism: Betaproteobacteria bacterium; assembly: GCA_031398535.1. GTDB lineage: Bacteria > Pseudomonadota > Gammaproteobacteria > Burkholderiales > Casimicrobiaceae > VBCG01. The sequence goes on from JANNNM010000880.1 coordinate 2,659, forward strand.
GCTTTCCGGCATCGCCAGCGAGGACATCGGCGCCTGCGCGTACGGCAACTTCAAGCGCGGCGACACGATGATCGGCACGACGGTAGGCATCGCGGGCGACCACACCAGCGGTGCCGAGATGGCGGCGACGCTGACCAAGGCGCTGGGGCGCGAGG
>JANNNM010000905.1:0-5744 GCA_031398535.1 Betaproteobacteria bacterium
GCAAGGCACGCGGCAATCTCGACGCGTTGCCTGCACAATGACGCGATGAAAATGGCAACCGTGGCCTGCGGGCTCGATTTCGGCACCTCGAACTCCGGTGTCGCGCTGCCAGTGGGCGACGCGGTGCGGCTGCTGCCGCTCGAGGACGGCGCCACTGATATCCCCAGCGCGGTCTTCTTCTCCACCGATCCGCCGCCGTCCGTGTGCTACGGCCGCGAGGCGGTGCGCACCTATCTCGACGGGACGCCCGGCCGCCTGATGCGCGCGCTGAAGAGCCTGCTCGGCAGCACGCTGATCGACGAGAAGACCGCGATCGGCGACCGCGCGATGGCCTTCACCGACATCCTCACGCTCTACCTGCGGATGCTGCGCGATCGCGCCAGCACGCAGGCCGGGGGCAAGCTCAACGATGTCGTGCTGGGACGGCCGGTGCGGTTCGTCGACGACGACGCGGTACGCGACCGGCATGCGCAGGCCACACTGGCCAAGAGTGCGCGGGCGGCCGGGTTTCGCCACATCGAGTTCCAGTTCGAGCCGATCGCGGCCGCCTTCGACTACGAGCGCACGCTCGATCGCGAGGAAACCGTGCTGGTGATCGACGTCGGCGGCGGCACGGCGGACTTCACCGTCGTGCGGCTGGGGCCGGACCGCCGGCCGCGCACGGACCGGCAGGGCGACGTGCTGGCCAACGACGGCATCCACATCGCGGGCACCGACTTCGATTCAAGACTCAACATGTCGTGGATCATGCCGGTGCTGGGGTACAAGTCCATCGGCCGCCGCGGCCTCGTGATTCCTGACACGCTGTATTTCGAACTCTCGACGTGGCACCGGATCAACCTGCTGTACGGCGCGGCCACGCGCGAAACCCTGCGCGAGCTGCAGGCCTTCTTCATCGACCTGGTGCCCTTCCACCGCTTGCGCCACGTGGTGGAAGAGCGCCTCGGCCACGAACTGATCGGCCGCACGGAGGCGGCGAAGATTGAACTCTCCACCGCCGCCAGCACCACCATCGATCTTGCGCACATCGAACCGGGGCTTGCCGCCACCGCGCGGCGCGACGCGCTGATCGCGCTGCTGGCCGACCTGCTGGCGCGCCTCGTCAGGATGGGTGCGGCCACCGTGCAGGCCGCGGGACTGCAGCCTGCGGCCATCTCGACGCTGTATTTCACCGGCGGCTCGAGCGGCATGACCGCATTGCGCGAAGCGTTCCAGGGCGCGTTTCCAGACAGCCGCATCGTGGTGGGCGATCTCTTCGGCAGCGTGGTCAGCGGCCTCGGCATCGAGGCCGGCCGGCGCTTCCGGTAACTGCGGTGGCCTGGACAACAACCCGCATGCGCGCGGCGCGCGAGCGGGTTAGGATGCAGGAGACGAACCTTCACCGGAGATTCACGATGCAACGCGCATGTGCACGGGCCTTGTTCGCGGCCGCTTCCCTGTTCGCGATGTCGGCTGCGGCGGCCGAGATCAAGGTGCTGACTGCCGGGGCGTTCAAGCCCGTGGTGGTCGCGCTGGCTCCGGCCTTCGAGCAGCAGACAGGACACAAACTCGTCATCGACAACGACACGGCCGGCGGGCTCGCCAGGCGCATTGCCGGGGGCGAGGCCTTCGATGTCGTGGTGGTGCCCTCCGGCGGGCTCGTGGCTTTGGCCAAGAGCGGCAAGGTGGTGTCGGAATCGTCGACGAAGCTGGCGCGCGTCGCCATCGGCGTGGCGGTGAAGCGCGGCGCGCCGGCACCCGACATCAGCACCGTGCCGGCGTTCAGGCAGGCGCTGCTGAACGCGCGCGCGGTGGCCTACATCGACCCGGTGGCGGGCGGCTCGAGCGGCATCTACCTGACGCAGCTCTTCGAGAAAATGGGCATCACCGCGCAGATCAAGCCGAAGGCCGTGCTGGTGCCCGGAGGGCTCGTCGCGCAGCGCCTCGTCACCGGCGAGGCGGACCTCGCGCTGCACCAGATCAGTGAAATCCTCGCGGTGCCGGACGCCGTGCTGGTCGGGCCCATTCCGGCGGAGATCCAGAACTACACGGTGTACGCGGGGGGCGTGGGCACCGCGGCGCGCGACGTGCCGGCGGCGCAGGCCTTGCTGGCCATGCTGGCGGGCGCCGGCGCCAAGGACGTATTGAAGGACAAGGGGATGGAATCGCCCTAGGGAGCGCCGCATGACGAATCGACGCCGTGCCCTCACGACCGCGCTGGCGCTGGCCACCATGCCGTTGACGACGGCCCGCGCCCAGGTTCCGGCGCCCGAGAAGCCTGCCGAACGCGCCGACCAGCTGCCGCTGTTCGCGCTTGAGCTGCGCACGGGCGCGAATTGGGATCACGCCAAGCCGGCGCAGGAGCAGGCGCATTTCCGCGAGCACTCGGCCAACCTGCGGCGCCTGCGCGACCAGCAAAGCCTGGTGTTGGGCGCGCGCGTGGCGGAGCGGGGCTTCATTGTGCTGGCCGCGAATTCCGAGCAGGAAGCCCGCGGAATGATCGACCAGGACCCGGCCATCCAGAACCGGATCTTCGCCTACGACCTGCATCCGTTCGCGGTGTTCTATCCGGGCTGCGTGCAGGCGCGGCCACGCCGCACCTCGTGACGCTACGATGCGGATGACCATGTTGCGTCGTTGGTCGGTTCATGCCGCGAGGGCGGTGGCGTTTGCCTTGCTGGTCCATGGCGCCTCGGCGCAAACCACGCCGCCCACCGAAGTGCAGCGCGGCCAGTACCTCGCGCGGGCTGGCGATTGCGTCTCGTGCCATACGGCCAACGGTGGCAAGCCCTTTGCGGGCGGCTACCGGATCAACACGCCGTTCGGGTTCATGCTGGCGCCGAACATCACGCCGGATGGCGCGACGGGCATCGGCACCTGGTCCGCGGACGACTTCTACCGGGCATTGCACGACGGCATCAACAAGCGCGGCCAGGACATGTATCCGACCATGCCCTACGATTTCTACACGAAGGTCACGCGCGAGGACAGCGACGCGATCTACGCGTACCTGCGCACGGTGCCGGCCGTCAGCAATCCGGTGACGGCCAATCACCTGCACTTTCCGTTCGACCAGCGGTGGTCGATGGCGGTGTGGCGCGAGTTGTATTTCACGCCGGGCACGTTCAAGCCGGTGGCGGGCAAGAGCGCCTCGTGGAACCGTGGCGCCTACCTGGTCGAGGGGCTTGAACATTGCAGCGCCTGCCATTCGCCGCGCAACCTGCTGGGCGGCATCGAACGCAGCAAGTTGTTCGAGGGCGCGGCGGTCGATGGCTGGTTCGCGCTCGACCTCCGCTCCGACCTCGTCAACGGACTGGGCGCCTGGACCGCGCAGGACATCGCCACCTATCTCAAGACGGGCAGCTTCAAGGGCAAGACCACGACGCTGGGCCCGATGGCCGAGGTGGTGCGCAACAGCACCAGCCACCTGACGCCGGCGGACCTGCGCGCCATCGGCGAGTACCTGAAGGCGCTGCCGCCGGATTCATCGCTGCGTACGGGGCGCGCGCGGCCCGACCCGACGCGCGCGGCCGGCGCCACCCTCTACCTCGACCATTGCGCGGGCTGCCATCAGGCCAAGGGCCGCGGCATTCCCGGCGTCTTCCCGCCGCTGGCGGGAAATGGCGTCGTGATCGCGCCGGATCCCGCCAATGTGCTCAATGTGATCCTGGGCGGCGTACCCGCGAAGGGGGGCTACATTCCGATGCCGCCCTTCGGCGCGCAGCTCGACGACGACCAGGTCGCGCAAATCGCCAACTACGTGCGCACCAGCTGGGGCAACCAGACCAACCGCCTCGTCACCACCGGCGCAGTCGCCGCGGCGCGCGCGACGAAGTAAACTCTTCCTCCGCTGTCCGTCGTCCACCGCCTGGAAGGTCTGCCATGCTGCAACCCGCCGGAAGTTCGCTCTTCGACGAACTGCGCGTGCAATACGAGACGGCGCGCACGTCGCCGCACCCGCATGAGGACGTCGAGGGCTACCAGCAGATCGACGCGCGCCTGCACAAGGCCTATGCGTGGCTGGAAAAGGCGATGGCCTACCTGGATGAACTGAAGCCGCCCATCGAGCATCGCTACGACCTCGGGCATGGCATGGTGCTGGAAAATCCGCGCTTCAACCGCGGCTATGTCGGCCAGCACACGCAACGCATTGTCGGCTATCCCGTCATCGACGAGATCAACATCTGGTACGAGATCGCCACGGCCAGGCCGATGACGATCGAAGTCGCACAGGGCGGCGTGGCGCTGGCGGAGAAATCACTGGACGACGCCGGGCTGCAGTACTCGGCGCGCCGCGTGGTGGACCACAATGGCATCGTCACCAAGTGCGTGCTGACGGTGCCGCCGGCGGTGCCGGCCGCGGTGATGTTCAAGACCGACTACCGCACCGGGCTCATCACCTGTGCCATGACCAACGTCGATCGCTTCGATCGCGTGACGCTGGAATTCCACAGCGACGCCATCGAGGCGCCGCTGCTCGATGAACTGCTGCACTTCATCCTGGGCCGGAACGGCAGTTTCCTGCGCCGCGCGCCGTTGGCGGGCATCCACGGGCAGTTGCGGGCGTAGGTTCAAGCCCGTCCGCCTGCCCGGCTAGCGCCACTCCCAGTTGCGCAGGCTGTCGCCTTCGCGGCGGTCGAAGGCGCGCTCCATGCCTTCCAGGTCCGCCAGATCCGTGGCGCGCGCGTAGCGCTTCTCCTGCCTGCGCATTTCCCAGTCGGGACGCGAGTACCAGTGGTCGCCCGGTTGCGCGTGGCTTCCGGCATTCCACCGGGTGAACGCGGCCGCCGCGCGGGCGGGCAGCGACTGCACCAGCGCGGTGACCGCGGCCACGGGGCGCGCGAAGGGCGAGGTGCCATTGTTAAGCCAATCGTTGCGAAGCGTCAGATCGTCGACATGCGGCATGATCGTTCTCCTGCAGGCTTTAGGTCCGGGGCGGATTGCGGTGCAGTCCGGGCCCTGGAGGCACCGTTTGCCCTGGTGGGGCGGATGGACGGTGGCCTGCGATGTCATGCAATTTAGGCGCGTCCGGCGCCGCCGAATAGCGATGCTTTCGTCAGCATCTGTTAAGATTTTCTGAACTATAGGAAATCCACGATGCGCCTGCCCCCGATGAATGCCGTGCGTGCTTTCGATGCCGTGGCGCGATTGGGGTCGGTGCGCGCTGCGGCGGAGGAGCTTGCGGTGACGCCGGCCGCGGTCAGCCAGCAGTTGCGCGTGCTGGAAGCGAATCTCGGGTTGGCGCTCACCAAGCGCGATGGCCGCGGCATTGCGCTGACCGACGCCGGCCGCAACTGGCACGGTGAAATCGCGCGACCCTTGCGCGCCATCGCGGTGGCCGCCGAACGGGTGCGGCCCGGGCGGCGCGTGGTGCAGGTCACCGTCGTGCCGTCGTTCGGCACCCGCTGGCTGATGCCGCGGCTGCCGCTCTTCACGGCGCAGCAGCCGCAGATCGAAGTGCGCATCGAGGCCGGCGCCACGCTGGCCGACCTGTCGCGCGATGCCTTCGATCTCGCCATCCGCGAGGGTACCGGCGTGTATCCGGAAGCCGACTCGGTGATGCTGTATCCGCTCGAAGTGCTGGCGCTGGCCAGCCCGGCCTACCTGCGGATGCTGAAGGGCAACAGCAGGAAGATCGATTGGTCGAAGGCGCGGCTGCTGCACGAAATGACGATCAACTTCTGGCCGGATTGGCTGGCGACGATGGGGGTGCAGGGTGTCGATCAGGCGCGCGGCCTCTACTTCAGCCACGCGATGATGACGCT
>JANNNM010000934.1:0-7724 GCA_031398535.1 Betaproteobacteria bacterium
AGCAGATGCCCGTCCGGCAATGCCACGATGCCGTTGGGGCTTTCGAACGTATCGTTCGGCAACAAAACCTGCAGCGCTTCGCCATTCGGCGGCAACCGGTAGACGGCGCCGCCGCGTGACTCGGTGACATAGATCGAGCCATCGCGCCCGCGCGTCAGGTCGTTCAGCAATCCCGGACCGGGCAGTGGAAAGGACGCGGTGACGCGGCCCTGGGCGAGGTCGATCCGCGACAGCATCGCGCGGCCGGCGTCCGTGGGCTTGGCATCGAGCATGAAAGGCGCGGCCGCGCTGGCGACCCACAGCGCATCGCGCGCCGGATCGGCCTGCATCCCCAGCACCGCCAGCAAGCCGCCATCACCCGCGGGCACGACATCGCGGCATTGGCCCCTGGCATCGACGGCCACGACGGTGCGACGCCTTCCGCTTGAAATCAGCACCTCGTTGCGCTTGCCGTCAAAGGCCGTGCCTTCAGGCAACAGGCCGGCGCACTGCAGTTCGACGACCTTGCGGGCGCTGCCGATGGGAGGCGCGGCTTTCGCGAAACGCGCGGCGCGTTCCTGATACGCCGGGGTCTTCGCGAACGCGCCGAAGTCATCCGGATCGAGTTCGTCGGCCATCCCTACTTCGGCGAGCCGGTCGAGCCATTCGATCGCCGTCGCCTCGTCACCCAGTGCGGCGGCCGTGCGCGCGGCGACGTAGATCGCGCCGACATGGCGCGGCTTCTCCTTCAGCAGGGCGGTCAGTGCAGCCAGCAGTTGCCGCTGCGGGTTGGGCGCGGCCGCCGGCGTTGCGGCAGGCGCCGGAGTTGGATCACTGCCGCGCGCGACAAGCGCGCACGCCGCGAGGGTCACGACCAGAACAGCTCGCGCGAGTGCACCGGGGCGGGCGCGTGGGCGGAAGGTGGGCATCCGCGCACGCTACCCGATCATGTGTCGTCAGGGAAGGAGGTCGTCGATGGTCGCCGGACCCGGACCCGGGGTCACGAGCGTGGGCCACTGCTTGGAACCAAAGGGGACGAGCGGCGGCAGGAACGGGGTCATGCCGCGCTTCGCGCTTTCGGCGATAATCGCCCTGCGGCCATTGCCGCCCATCAGCTCGTAGTCCATCAGGTGGTAGTTGCCGAAGAACACCTGGCCCACCGAGCGGTCCGCGATGATCCGTGTCAGTGATTCGAGCATGTCCTCGGGGGTCGTCGTGAAGGATACCGTCTCGATCAGGATCAGCCGGCTGTTGATGGCCTCGGGTCCGAAGAACTGCGCCAGCACGCTGAAGATCACGTTGTTCTGGCGGGCCACGTAGATCGTGTTGCTGGCGGCATAGACCTTGTCCCAGTCGGGCCCCAGCATCTTCTTCCAGTCCGCCAGCACGCCCATCCAGTGCGCGACCTGCGTTTCTGCGGCCCAGGCCACGTCGAGTTTCAGCAGCGGCGCCTGTTGCTTGCCGAAGGCCAGCAATGCGTCGTACGTGATCAGGCCTTTGGCGAGGCATGCGTCCATGAAGGCGATGTTGTTGCGCAGGATTGCGCGGTTGTTGTCGCGCCAGTCAGCCTGCATCGGCAATGCATCGAGTGTGTCGAGCGCCGACTGCATCCGGCTGCGATAGGCCAGCATCGAGCCGCGCCACGACGTGTCGGCCGGATTGTCAACGTAGGGCAGCACGATCTCCGAGATCGCCATCGTGCTGTGTCCGACCGATTTCAGCATCTGGTAGGTCAGCGGCACCGGCGGCGCCTCGAGCGGCGGCTGGCCCGGCCGGTACAGGATGAAGCGGCCGCCCGCGCCGGAGAAGAGTCCCAGGATGATCGGATGACGGCTCCTGATGTTGCTGGCGAAGATCCGCGCCGCATCGCCGTACAGCTCGAACATCGACCGGTTGAGTTGCAGGATGTTCTGCGTCGCCACATCACCGGCACTGCGCGAAGGCGTGCCTACAAGATTCTGCAATTCCGGCGGCAGGGCAGCGGCATGGACGGCTGACTCCGGGATACCGGAAGTAACGCACAGCGTCACCAACGCTGCGGCGAGGCAGAGTCGTTTCATCGATGTTCTCCAGGAATGCGGCACCCGGCAGAGGCAAGGTGCCGTGCAGCGGATTGCGCAGGCGCAAAGGCGCACATGCATGGATGCATGTACTGCTTTGCAAGTTCCATACCATGCGGGCGATTGCGCCACTCGCGCGACAATCGTGAGCTGCACGGCGAAGAAAGCGCGAGAACGGTTCTTGCTTAGTGCCTTTGTCGGCATCGGCCGATCTTCATCAATGTGCCATTGGAAGGGCGGGGAATGGAACTGACACGACGCGACTTCGTGAAGCTGGTGACGAGCAGCGGGATCGTGCTGACGCTGTCGCCGCTTGCGAGCGCCCAGGTGCCCGCCTTCGCGGCGCGCGAAACGCTGCCGGGCCGCACGGGATGGAATCCCGCGGCCGTGGGCCGGGGCCGCATCGACGGCGTGGCCAAGGTCACGGGCGCCAAGTTGTACGCCGCCGACTACCGCGCCGCCGACATGCCGGGCTGGCCCTCGACCACGGCCCACGCCATCCTCGTGCGCGCGCCCGATGCGACTCGTGTCTACACCGGCATCGACCTCGGCCGCCTGAAGGGAGCGCTGGCGCCCACGGTGGTCGTGACGGCCGCCGACCTCGCGCGCGCCGGTACGCGGGTGCCCGGCTTCTTCAAGGGCGACCTGTTGTGTCCGGTGGGGCAGACGCCGCTCTACCTTGGCCAGCCGGTGGCGTTACTGCTGTTCGCCACCTTCGACGCATTCGATGCCGCCCGGTTGGCATTGCGTGACGGCACGTTCGTGCAGTTCGGCAAGGCCACGCCGGCGGTGGTCAAGCCGCCCTATGGCTCGAACCGCTTCGTGCGTGTGGCGGGTCCTGCAGGCAGCACGCAGGATGTCTATTCGCCGTTGCAGGCGGGCTGGGTCAAGCCCGTTCGATTCAACCGGGGGGACACCCCCGTATGGGCGCCGGCCAGCCGCACCGGCCCCGCGAATGCGCAGGCGTCCTTCTACGGTGACCGCATCCGGCAGGAGCTTGCCACGCCCGATCCTCAGGTCCTGATGCTGGAGCGCACGTTCGAAACGCAGTCGATCGATCCAATGTTCCTCGAGCCCGAGACCGGGCTGGCCTGGTTCGATCCCGGCACGCGCAAGCTCGAACTGGTGCTGGGTACGCAGTCGCCGGCGGAGACGGCGGATTCGGTCGCCACATTGCTCGGCTCCGCGCGCGCACCGTTCAAGCCTGCGCACATCGACACCAATTTCGCCTACGTCGGCGGCGGCTTCGGCGGCCGCGACCATACGCCGTTCCCGTTGTATGTGGCGCTGGCGGCGATGTTCCTGCCGGGCCGCCCGGTGCGACTGGCGCACGACCGCTACCAGCAGTTCCAGGGGGGCATCAAGCGTCATTCGTTCAAGCTGCGCTCGCAGATCGGCATCGAGCGCGCCACCGGCAAGATCCGCGCATTCGCGGCCGATCACGTGATCGACGGCGGCGGACTGGCGAACTTCTCGCCCAGCGTCGCCGACGTGGGCGCGATGGGCGCCATCGGCATCTACGACATTCCGAAGGTGGATGTCACGACGGTGGTCATTCATTCCCGCGGCGTCACGGCGGGCTCGATGCGCGGCTACGGGACGCTGCAGACGATGACGGCGCTGGAAGTCCTGATCGACGAGGCGGCGCTGGCGCTGCGCCTCGATCCGATCGATTTCCGCCGCCGCAATGCATTGCCCACCGATGGCCGCACGCTGGCCGGCAACACGTACTTCGGCCCCGTGCGCACGCCGGAGATCCTCGACAAGCTCGACCGACACGCCATCTGGCAGCAGCGGGCCGCCGCGAAGGCGCAACCGCCAGCGGGCATGGTCGTCGGCACCGGCGTGTCTTGCGTGACGAAGGACTTCGGCAGTGGCGCCGATTGTTCGCTGGCCACGGTCGAGCTGGCGCCGGACGGCCGTATCACGATCAACAGCGACGCCGTGGAGATGGGGACCGCCATCGGCACGGCGCTGGCGAACCGCGTGGCGTTGCTGCTTGGCGGCATGGCCGATGAGGTGGCGATGGCGCGTGTGGATGTCTTCGGCGCACTTGCGTTGTTCACGTCGGGCGACACCTATTCGCTGACCCAGGCGGCGCAGGATACTGCCGCGCGCAACCCGCGCTGGGTACCGCAGTTCAGTTCGCCTTCCAGCTCCTCCGTGGGCGCGCATATCAGCACGCATGGCGCCGCTGAGGCTGCGAAGCTGGTCTTCCGCTTCGGCGTGTGGCCCGCGGCGCTGGACCTGTGGGGCGTGCCGGCGGGTGACCCGGTGGCCCAGCAGTGGTTGTCGGCACGATGGCAGGACGGCCAGCTGACGTTGCCGGGCAAGCCCGCGTTGCCGCTCGCAGTACTTGCGGCGCGGGCCCATGCGCGCAAGTTCGTCACCGGCGCGATGGCGCATGGCTTCAACCGCTGGGCATGGGCGCAGGCCACGTTTACCGTCGCGGGGCAGCCCGTCACGATGGACCTCGACGCCTTGGCGCTGCGCGCTGGCGATGGCAAGTATCTGCGCATCGACCGGCGCAACGTCAAGTTTCCTCCGACGACCTTCAACCGGTTCGGCACGTCCTACTCGACCGTATGCGGCACCGTGGTGCGGGTGGAGATCGACCGCGCCACCGGCGCGCTGCGCATTCCCAAGGCCTACAGCGTCGTCGAGTGCGGCACGACGCTGGTGCCCGAAGTGGTGAGGGGCCAGATGCAGGGTGGCTTTGCGATGGGCGTGGGCCAGGCGCTGCTGGAACACCTGCCACTGTATGAAGAGGGTCCCGGCAACGGCACCTGGAATCTCGGGCAATACGTGGTGGCGCGTGCATCGGATCTCCCGATGGGTGACCTCGAGTGCGAGATCCTGCCGCCCATCACGCCGGCGGACCCGCCCAAGGGCATGGCGGAAGTCGTGATGATCCCGGTCATCTCCGCGCTTCTGAATGCAATTTTCGATGCCACGGGCAAGCGCTTCACGACGTTGCCCGTGACGCCCGACATGCTCAAAGGAGCACTTAAGTGACATCGCTGCGAATCACCATCAATGGACAGGTGCACGGGCCGGTGGACGTCCGCGATGACCTGTCGATGAACGACTACCTGCGCGAGTACCTCGGCATGACCGGCACCAAGTTCGGCTGCGGCGCGGCGCAGTGCCTGAGCTGCGCGGTGATCGTCGATGCGCCGGATGGCACCAGCAGCACGATGCCGACGTGCGTCGTGCCCGCCGTGGCGTTCAACGGCAAGGTCGTGCGCACGGTGGAGGGGCACGCGAGGAGCGGCGAACTCTCGGCGCTGCAGAAGGCCTTCGTCGAGCAGTTCTCGTTCCAGTGCGGCTATTGCACGGCCGGGTTCCTGAACGAAGGCCAGGTGCTGCTCGAGCGGTTGGCGAAGAAACCCGTGCCGCGGGCCGACCTTCCACAGACCATTCTCGAGGCGTTGAACGGCCACATCTGCCGCTGCACCGGTTACATCAAGTATCACGATGCCGTGCGCGACGTGATCCTGGCCGACGCGAAGCGTTACCTTGTCTAGCCCTCGCCAACAGGAGCAGCCCCGGATGGAGTCCCGCATAGAGAGGGCGCGTGCCGCGATGGTGGCCGCGGCCGCCGTAATCGTATTCGCGGCGATGCCGGACGGGGCGGCTGCGGCCGGTCCGGCCGTGCCGCTGGCAACCCCCGAGAGTTTCGCGACGATTGTCGATCCGGCGGCGCGATCCGCCGCGCTGTTCACCGAGGTGGGCCGGGTGCTGACGCATCCGCGTTGCGTGAATTGCCATCCGGTCGGCGACCGGCCGCTGCAGGGTGAGTCGGTCAATCGTCGGCTGCATCAACCGCCGGTGGCGCGTGGTGCCGATGGCTTCGGAACCACGTCGATGCGCTGCGCCAGCTGTCACCAGAACGCCAACTACGAAGCCGCCGCGATGCCTGGCCACACGCACTGGCACCTCGCGCCGCCCGGGATGGCCTGGCAGGACAAGTCGCTGGCGCAGATCTGCGCGCAGATCAAGGACCCCGCGCGCAATGGCGGCCGTACGCTGGCACAGATCCATGAACACATCGCCACCGACTCGCTGGTGGGCTGGGCATGGGCGCCGGGCTTCGGCCGCGCCGCAGCGCCCGGAACGCAGGCTCAGCTGGGCGCGCTAGTGGATGCGTGGATCAGGACCGGCGCGACCTGCCCAGCGTAGGTCAGGTCCGCGCCGGGATCGGCTCGTCGTTGGTGTTGGGCTCAGGCGTTTCGGCCGCGCGCATTTCATCGACTGGGCCGTCTTCCTCCACGGCCTCCGCATCCTCCGGTACTTCGTGCGGCAGGAAGCCGCCGGACTGGTGCTTCCACAGCATCGCGTACTGGCCGTCAAGCCGCAGCAGTTCGTCGTGCGAACCTTCTTCCACGATGCGCCCCTGCTCCAGCACGATCAGCCGGTCCATCCGCGCGATGGTGGACAGGCGATGCGCGATCGCGATGACCGTCTTGCCTTCCATCAGGCCCAGCAACTGGTCCTGGATGGCCAGCTCCACTTCGCTGTCGAGTGCGGACGTGGCTTCGTCCAGCACCAGGATCGGTGCGTCCTTCAGCACCACGCGCGCGATGGCGATCCGTTGCCGCTGCCCGCCGGAAAGCTTGACGCCACGCTCGCCGACATGCGCGTCGTAGCCGGTGCGTCCCTTCCAGTCCTGCAGGTCGAGGATGAACTCGTGCGCCTGCGCCTTGCGCGCCGCCGACTCGACCTCGGCCATCGAGGCGCCGGGGCGGCCGTAGCGGATGTTGGCAGCGATCGAGCGATGTAACAACGACGTGTCCTGCGTGACCATGCCGATCGCGGCGCGCAGGCTCTCCTGCGTGACGGAACGGATGTCGACGCCATCGATGCGGATGCTGCCCTGCTCGAGGTCGTGAAAGCGCAGCAGCAGGTTCACCAGCGTGGACTTGCCGGCGCCGGAGCGGCCGACGAGGCCCACGCGCTCGCCCGGCCTGATCACCAGGTTCAAGTCGTCCAGCACCCGCCGGCCGTCGGTGCGGCCGTAGGTGAACGACAGGTGCTCGATGCGGATCTCGCCATGCGGCACCTCCAGGTCGCGCGCGTCGGGTGCATCGATCAGTGCATGCGGGACTGCGATGGTCTCCATGCCTTCCTGCACGACGCCGATGTTCTCGAAGATGCCGGTCACTTCCCAGCTGACCCAGCCGGCGACGTTGGAGATCTGCCAGGCCAGCGGCAGCGCGGTGGCCACCACGCCTGCGCTGACCTGCCCCTGGCCCCACAGCGTGATGCCGATGCCGGCAGTGCCGACCAGCAGCAGTGCGTTCATGGTCGTGAGCACCGCCATGAAGCGCGTGATGAGCCGCATGTGCGCCGCGATGGCGCCCGTGTGGTCGTTGATCACTTCGCGGACGTATTCGTCCTCGTCCCGCGCGCGCGCGAAGAGCTTGACCGTGAGGATGTTGGTGTAGCTGTCCACCACGCGGCCCATCACCAGCGAACGCAGCTCGGAGCTGGTGCGCGCGAGGTCGCGCATCCGCGGCACGAAATAGCGCAGGAATACGATGTAGCCCAGGAACCACAGCACCGTGGGGATGGCGAGGCGCCAGTCGGCGTATGCCATCAGCACCAGTGCCGAGACGCCGTAGATGCCGATGTACCAGACTGCGCGGATACTGGAGACGACCGATTCGCGCAACGCATTGCTGG
>JANNNM010000004.1:0-6608 GCA_031398535.1 Betaproteobacteria bacterium
TGGACCACTGGCTGATGCCCACGGCACTGTTCGTGCGGCGCCCCGCGCTGTGGATGGCAAAGGCCGCGGAGCATCGCGTGACGGTCACGTCGTCGCCCAATTTCGGCTACCAGCATTACCTGAAGGGGCATGACGCCGCCAAGGCGGCGACGCTGGATCTTTCCGCGCTGCGGATCATCTTCAACGGTGCCGAACCCATCGCAGCCGACCTGTGCCGCGAGTTCACCACGGCCCTGGCGCCTGCGAAGTTGTCACCCGATGTCATGTTCCCGGTCTACGGCCTCGCCGAAGCCAGCCTTGCCGTGACGTTTCCGGCCGTGGGTTCGCCGCTGTCGACGCTCCATGTGGACCGCGGCGCGCTCGGACCAGGGGACGGCGTCAACACAATCGACGCCGGCGCAGCCGGCGCGCTCGAATTGGTGTGCCTTGGCACCCCCGTGCAGGGATGCGAATTGCAGATCGCCGATGCGGATGGAGCGAACGTTCCCGCAGGTACCGTGGGCCGCATCCTGATCCGCGGCGCCAACGTCAGCCCCGGCTATTACGACGACAGTGCCACCACTGCAGCATCACGCACGGCGGATGGCTGGTTCGACACCGGCGATCTCGGCGCGCTGCACGACGGTCAGCTGGTGGTGACGGGGCGCATCAAGGAGGTGCTGTTCGTCGCGGGACAGAACCACTATCCGCAGGACATCGAGCTGGTGCTGGCCCGGCATGCGGGCATTGAAGCCGGGCGTGCAGCCGCCACCGGCGTGCGGCCACCGCACGCGGCCACGGACGACCTGTTGATCTTCGTGCTGGCCAAGGGCGACGACCTGGCGCCGGTCGTTGAAGCCGCGCGCACGATCCGCCGCGTGGTCAACGAGCGAGTGGGCCTCGCAGTCGCAGCGGTCATTCCGGTGCGGCAGTTCCCGAAGACCACCAGCGGCAAGATCCAGCGCTTCGCCCTTGCGCGCGACTTCGAAGCCGGCCGTTTCGACGAGACGCTGAAGGCGATGGCGCAGATGGACGCCGCGCACGCCTCGGCCAGCGGCGCGGCAGACACGGAGCTGGAGCAGGCGCTGCTCGCCATCTGCCAGGCTGCGCTGCCGGGACACAAGCTTCAACCCGACGACAACCTCTTCGAGCTCGGCACCGGTTCGCTGACGCTGGCACAGATCTACGAGAAGATCGAAGCCATGTACCCCGGTCACCTCGAAGTCACGGACTTCTTCGAGTACCCGACGGTGCGGACGATGGCGGCCTTTCTCGCACAGCGGCGCGCCGCCGCCGGCTGACCGCTACGACGCGTACAGCGGCTTCGCGTATTTCCACTTGCGATTGATCCACAGCCAGTCCGCCGGACTGCGCCGGATCTCGGCCTCCAGCGCGCGCGCATAGCGTTCGACGATCTCCGGTCCCGAGTCGCGATCGTACGGCGGCTCGGCCAGCAGCTTCAGCTCGACGCTGTACTGCCCGATGCCTTCACGGCGCATCGCGACATAGAAGACAGGGGCCTTCAGGATTCGCGCGATCTTGTCCGCGCCGACGAAGAACGCCGTGTCCTGGTTGAGGAACATCGTCCAGTGCTTCTCCTCGTTGTGCTTCGGCGTGTGGTCGGCGACGAGCGCATAGGCACGCACGTCCGCGCGGCGCTTCATCACTTCGAACATGAAGTTCTGGTGCGGTATCGGATTGCCGCCGAAGCGGCTCCGCGCCGTGCGCAGGAACGTGTCCATGCTTGGCACGCGCTGCGGCTTGTACACCGCATCGATCGGCACCTTCAGCACTTCGCCCGCCGTGAGCAGCAGCCATTCCCAGTTGCAGAAGTGCGCGGCCAGCAGCACGACGGATTGTCCATTCGCCGTGTAACGCGTAATCAGTTCCGGATTGACGTAGCGTACGCGCGCCGTGAGTGCCTCGGCGCTGGCCGCGTAGCCCCACAATGCCTCGCCCAGCGTATGGCCGAGATTGCGGTACGATTGCCGCAGGATGGTTTCGCGTTCCGCGGCAGTCTTCTCCGGAAAGGCATTCGCGAGGTTGCCCGCCGCCAGACGCCGGCGCCAACGCAGCACCCGGTAAACCACGACGTAGGCGACGTAGCCAAATGCATCGAGAAGACGCGGTGGCCAGCGCGACATGTGCCCCATGATGGGTCCCAGGACATCAAACCATGGCGTGCGGGGCTGGACGAACATGTCGGTAGCGTGGGCGCGGTGGCGCTAGAGGACGGCGCTGCCGATACGGCCGGCGCGACGTTGGAGGAGCGTCCGCCGTTGCGCCTTGCCTTGCCGGCGCCGGGCGTGGAGGCCTGGTACTGCGAGCTTGCGCGGTCGGCGGCCGGCATCGACGCATTGCGCGCATGCCTCGCGCCCGCGGAACTCGCGCGTGCCGGGCAGTTCGGCCGCCCCGGATTGCGTGACCGGTACATCGTCGGTCGCGCCACGCTGCGCCGCCTGCTGGGGGCGCGGATGGGGCTGGCACCCGAGCACGTGGACATTCAGCGCGGCCATCGCGGGCGTCCGCATGTGCCCGGTTCCGGCGGCATCGATTTCAACGTGTCGCATACCGGTGACCATGCGCTGATCGGAATCGTTGCGCAGGGCCGGATCGGCGTCGACATCGAACACGAGGCGCGACAGTTGAACGTGGAAGGCGTCGCGCGCAAATTCATGGCACTCGCCGAACAGGCGATGCTGGCGGCCCAGGAGCCCGACCTCAGGCGTCGCACGCTGTTGCGCCTCTGGACGTGCAAGGAAGCGATGAGCAAGGCCACCGGCGACGCGCTGTCTGCGCCCTTTCGCCAGATCGACGTCGCGCTGCAGGACGGGGTCCGTGTGGCGGGCGGCCCGCGGCCCTATGCGCCGGGCGGGTGGACGCTGCATGCGTTGCGCGCGCCGGGCGACCATCTCGCCACGGTCGCGCTCTGGCAGGGGCCGTGAGGTCTTCACCTCAACGCGCCTGCATGCCCGGTGCCAACGTGTCCTCGCCCGGCGCCGGTTTCGCATACTTCCACTTCTTCTGCAGCCACAGCCAGTCGGCCGGGCTTTCGATGATCGCGCGCTCGAGCTTGCGGGCATAACCCTCGACGATCAATGCGTCGTCGAGATCCTCGTACGGCGGTTCGGCCAGCACCTCGAGCTTGACCGTATAGTGGCCGCGCCGCGTGCGCCGCATCGACACGAAGTAGACCGGCGCCTCGAGGTACTTCGCCACCTTGCCGGCACCGAGGAAGAACGCCGTGTCCTGCCGCAGGAAGCGCGTCCAGTACTTGGGGTCCTGCCGCCGCGGCGTCTGGTCCGCAATCAACGCGTAGGCGCGCGGATGGTCGGGATTGTGGCTCAGCAATTCGTAGATG
The DNA here is from genome assembly GCA_031398535.1 of Betaproteobacteria bacterium. Classification (GTDB taxonomy): domain Bacteria; phylum Pseudomonadota; class Gammaproteobacteria; order Burkholderiales; family Casimicrobiaceae; genus VBCG01. Next base: position 3,341 of record JANNNM010000004.1, read on the forward strand.
AATTCCTTGCGCGGGATGAGCTTGCCGCCAAAGCGGCGGCGGCCATCGCGCAGCAACGTGTCGAGCGCCGCGATGCGTTGCGGCTGGTAGACGACGTCGATCGGGATGGCGAAGTGCGCGCCTGCGGCGAGCAGCAGCCACTCCCAGTTGCCGTGGTGCGCCGCCAGCAGCACCAGCGTCTGGTTGCGATCGATCGCCCGCTGGATCAGTTCCGGATCCTCGATCGTGACGCGCTCCTTGATGGCCTCCGGACTGGCGCTGAAGCCCCAGAACGACTCCATCACCGCGTCCGCCAGGTTGCGGTACGAATTCTTGAGGATCGTGGCGCGCTCTCTCGGCGACATCTCCGGGAAGGCGTTCGCGATGTCGTCCTTGGCGCGGTCGCGCCGCCAGCGCATCAGGTGAAACACCACGAAGTACATGACATAGCCAACCGCATACATGACCGGCAACGGCAGCCGCGTCAGCACCTTCAGCAACGCGTGCATCATGAACCCGCGCCTGCGATCACATCGGCCGGCGCCTGCACGAGTTCGATCAGCACGCCTTCGCCGCCGATCGGAAATGCTTCATTGCCGCGCGGATGGATGAAGGTGACGTCGTGTCCGGCCGCGCCCTGGCGGATGCCGCCGGGCGCAAAGCGCACGCCGGCGGCCGTCAGCCACGCGACGGCACCGGCCAGGTCGTCCACCCAGAGACCGATGTGATTGAGCGGCGGCACATGCACGGCGGGCTTGGCAGCGGCATCGAGCGGTTGCATCAGGTCGATCTCGACGCGCGCCTGGCCCGAACCCACGCTGGCAATGTCCTCGTCGACGTTCTCGCGCTCGCTCGTGTACTGGCCGGTGACCGCGACGCCGAGGCAGTCCACCCATAGCCTGCGCAGCCGCGACTTGTCCTCGCTGCCGATCGCGATCTGCTGCACGCCGAGGATGCGGAAGGGACGCGAATTCATAAGAACCGCAGCACCGGTTGATCGACCGCCAGGCTCTCGCCGGAACGCGCCAGCAACTCGGCCACCGTCCCATCGCGTTCGGCCAGCAGCACGTTCTGCATCTTCATCGCCTCGATCACCACCAGCCGCTCGCCGGCCTTCACTTCCTGCCCGGCCTTCACCGCCACTTCGGTCAGCAGGCCCGGCATCGGCGAGAGCAATATGCGGGTGCGATCGGGGGGCGCCTTCAACGGCATCAACTGCAGCAATGCCGCGGCGCGTGCGCGCAGGACCGTGAGCTCGCGCACGGCGCCGAGGTGCGCCAGCCGGTACTTGAGGCCCGGCCGCTCTACCTGCATCGCAAACGGCGTCCCGTTGCAGGTGCCGCGCATCAGAATCTCGCCGAAGCGCCACTGGTGGCGGATCGCGAACTCTGCGTCACCGATGCGTACGTCGCAGCCGCCCCGGGCCGGGTCCGTGTGCACGGTGACCGGCGCCTCCATCCCCAGCACGACATAGTCCTCGCCGACTTCGAGTTCGTGGCCTTCCACCTGGCCCTCGATGCCGGCCGCGCGATCCCGGAACGCGCGGTGCACGGCGGCGGCCACAGCCACGAACAGCTGCGGATCGGGCGGCGCAACATCCGCAGCGCGAAAGCCGTGCGGAAATTCCTCCGGGATGAACGCCGTGGTGAGGCGGCCTTCCGCAAAGCGCGGATGGCGCAACAGCGCCGACTGGAACATCAGGTTCGAGGCCACGCCCCGGATCACGAAGGCGTTCAGCGCCTGCTGCATCAGCGCGATGGCCTGCGCGCGCGTCGGTGCATGCGTGATCAGCTTGGCGATCATTGAGTCGTAGTACATCGAGATCTCGCCGCCTTCGTAGACGCCGGTATCGACCCGTACCGCGCCTGGAACCTCCGGCGGCGGCTGATAGCGGACCAGCCGGCCGATCGACGGCAGGAAACCGCGCAGCGGATCCTCGGCGTTGATCCGGCATTCCATCGCCCAGCCATCGCGCTTGATGTCGGCCTGCGCAAAGCCGAGCTTCTCGCCGGCCGCCACGCGGATCATCCACTCGACGAGATCGAGTCCGGTGATCATCTCCGTCACCGGATGTTCGACCTGCAGGCGCGTGTTCATCTCGAGGAAGTAGAAGCTGCGATCCGCGCCAACGACGAACTCGACGGTGCCCGCGGATTGATAGTCGACGGCGCGTGCCAGCGCCACCGCCTGCGCTCCCATCGCATGCCGCGTGGCATCGTCGAGAAACGGAGACGGCGCCTCCTCCACCACCTTCTGGTGGCGGCGCTGGATCGAGCACTCCCGCTCCCACAGGTAGACGAGGTTGCCATGGGCATCGCCCAGCACCTGGATCTCGATATGCCGCGGTTCCTGGATGTATTTCTCGATGAAGATGCGGTCGTCGCCGAAGCTGGCCTTGGCTTCGACGCGACAGGCCTCGAAGCCTTCGCGCGCCTCCTTGTCGTTGGCGGCCACGCGCAGGCCCTTGCCGCCGCCACCGGCGGATGCCTTGATCATCACCGGATAGCCGACATCGTGCGCGATGCGTACGGCGTCGGTGGCGTTGGCGATCACGTCGGTGTAGCCGGGGATGGTGCTGACGTTGGCCTTCGCCGCCAGCTTCTTCGAGGCAATCTTGTCGCCCATTGCGGCGATCGAAGGCGCCTTGGGGCCGATGAAGACGATGCCCGCTGCCTCCACATCGCGCGCGAAGCCCTCGTTCTCCGACAGGAAGCCGTACCCGGGATGCACGGCTTCCGCGCCCGTGGTCCGGCATGCCTCGATGATCAGGTCGCCGCGCAGGTACGACTCGCGCGAAGGTGCCGGCCCCAGGTAGACCGCCTCGTCCGCCAGTTCGACGTGGCGGGCATCGCGGTCGGCATCCGAGTACACCGCGACGGTGGCGATCCCCATGCGTCGCGCAGTCGTGATGACGCGGCAGGCAATCTCGCCGCGGTTGGCAATCAGTATCTTCTTGAACATGCGATGGGTCGGACGCCTAGAGCGGAATGTTGCCGTGCTTGCGCCACGGATTCTCGATTTCCTTGCCGCGCAGCATGGCAAGGCTGCGGCAGACGCGCTTGCGCGTCTCGTGCGGCATGATCACGTCGTCGATGAAACCGCGACGGCCGGCAATGAAGGGATTGGCGAACTTCTCGCGGTACTCGCGCTCGCGTTCCGCCAGCTTCGCGGGGTCGTTCTTCTCCTCGCGAAAGATGATCTCGACCGCGCCCTTGGCGCCCATCACCGCGATCTCGGCATTCGGCCACGCGAAGTTCACGTCGCCGCGCAGGTGCTTGCTGCTCATCAC
>JANNNM010000002.1:0-14089 GCA_031398535.1 Betaproteobacteria bacterium
CGTTGAGCCGTTCCTCGGCTGCCGCGATCGCCGACGCGGCACGGGCCGGATTTATCGATGCGACGCTGGATGCGATCGTCTGGATCGAATGCTCGACCGTCCGCGACGCCGTCCTCCAGGTTGGCCCCCACGACCCCGACGCCGATCGCCCTGCGCACGGTGGCGTGCACGTCGCCGTAGCCGCTCTCGAGGTCGGCGCTCACCGGCAGGTCGACCGCCGCAACGATCCGCGCGCAAGCGTCCAGCATCAGGTCGACCGGGATGTTCTCGCCGTCGGCGTAGCCGTGGCTCGCCGCGATCGAGTGGCTCGCGGTCGCGAGCGCGGTCGTGCCGGGCACGCCCGCGACGACCTGCGCGCTCACGGCGTCCCAGACGTTGACGACCTGCAGCAGCGCAGGGGCGAGGTGCAGGTCGCGCAGGGTCCGTGCCTTCTCAGCAGTCATGCCCGGACCGTAGCCCCCGGACAGCCGCACGGCGGCCGTCAGAGCAGGCGGTAGCCGAGATCCTGTGCCGCCGCGGCCAGCGCGGGTGCCAGTGCAGGGTGGGCCAGCGGCACCGAGACCTCGGGCCGGTCGGGCAAGGCGTCCGCGGCCGGCGACCACAGCGTCACGCAGGGGTCGTTGCCGTGCATCGAGGACGGGTGCCAGAGACCGTCGAGGGAGGGGTACGCCGCACGCAGTGCGCGGGCCCACTGACGGCTGACGTCGCGGCGGGGCGTCGAGCACAGGGCCATCGACGCACCGGCACGGGTCGGCCAGGTGCCGGTGAGGTCCAGCAGCTGCACGGTGCGGGTCAGTCGCAGACCGGTGAGGTAGGGCGCACCCCGACGACGGGCGATGGTGCGGGTCCGCTGGTAGACCTCGGCCAGGCAGGTCGCGACGTCGAGCGCGAGGTAGAGCACGCCCTCACCCGAGTCCGCGGACACCGGCAGCGGGTGCGGGTCGAACCGCGCCGACTCGAGCGGCCCGAACGCGCGCAGCCGGTTCCACGGCAGGGCGTGCGGGCCGCTGGTGCCGTGGACCCGCCACAGGACCGTGTGCGTGGCGACCGCGACGACGTCAGGGCCGAGGGCGGCCAGCTCGTGGACGGGTGGCGGCGCAGGGAGCTTGGCCACGAGGCGGGTCAGAGCAGCGCGTCGGAGAGGCCCGCGGCGAGCCGCGCGACCTGCAGTGGGTCACCCCCACCGAGCAGGAAGGCCCGGGGCGTGACGGGCTGACGGCGCAGCACCAGCTCCGGCTGCGGTGTCGTGAAGAAGCCCTCGACCTCCTGCGGGTGCAGGTCGTCGGGCAGGGCGGCGAGCACGACGCCGAGACCGGGCAACGGGGTGAGGTCGTCGGCGAGCTGGAAGCGCGGCAGCAGCCGTCGGCGGCCCGCTGCGGGCAGGGCGAGCAGGGCACCGTCGGCCAGCCGGTGACGGACCCGCGAGGCGTCGACGCCGAGGGAGGTCGCCACGTCGGCCACGGTCACGCTGCTCGCGAGCAGGGCTGCCCAGGCGGCACCGGTGGTCGTCACCGCACCGTGCACCGTGCCGCCGAACCGCAGACCCCCGGCCTCGAGCAGCTCCTGGTCGGCAGCCGACAGCGCGACGGCGCCCTCGGTGGGCGCGAACAGCGCGGTGAGCTCGGCGTCGAGGCGCTCCGCCAGCTCGGCCTCGTCGAGCCCCCATCGCTGCAGGACTGCTGTCACCGTGGCCATGCGCACATATTAGCATGACGTGCGCTTTCGTGCGCACGCGATCCGTGGCGGCAGACTGCGCGGGTGACCCGCTGGACCGCCGTCCCGAGCCCGATCGACGAGCTGCTCGTGGCCCGCACCGAGCGCGGGATCTGCGGGATCTGGATGACACCTCACCAGGGCGTGTCCGGACCAGACGAGGCCTGGCACCGCGACGACACGGCGTTCGACGACGTCCGCACGCAGCTCGCGGCGTACTTCTCGGGCGAGCTCACCACCTTCGACCTGCCGCTGGACCTGCGGCTCGGGACGGCGTTCCAGAAGCAGGTGTGGGCGGCGCTGCTCGCGATCCCCTACGGGACGACGACGTCCTACGGCGCGGTCGCTGCCTCGCTCGGACTGGTCCCGGGTGCGTCGCGGGCCGTGGGGCTCGCCAACGGCCGCAACCCGGTCTCGGTGGTCGTGCCCTGCCACCGCGTCATCGGCGCGAGCGGTGACCTCACCGGCTACGGCGGCGGGCTGGACCGCAAGCGCTGGCTGCTCGCCCACGAGACCGAGCGCAGCACCGCCGACGACCGGCTGTTCTGAGGTCGGCGCAGGACCACGAGGCGGCTACCCGGTGGCTACCAGGAGAAGGTGGCGTCGCCGGCGGCGTTGTCGTAGTTGACCTCGGGGACGAACAATCCCAGGCGAGCACGAGTGGCACCGGTCACAGCCCGACCGGGTCGTCAAGGCCCGTCCGGACTGCGACCATGGGACGAACGACAGGTGCACCCGCGTTGCAGCTGAGACCACCTACGACGGAAGAGCGACCCGTGCCCGAGCAGCCCACTCCCGACCGCCCCCTGCGGGTCGCGATCGTCGGAGCCGGTCCCGCCGGCGTCTACGTGGCGGACGTGCTGATGAAGTCGGGCACCGAGGTCGCGATCGACCTGCTCGAGCGCCAGCCCGCCCCCTACGGCCTCATCCGCTACGGCGTCGCGCCGGACCACCCGCGCATCAAGGGCATCGTCAACGCGCTGCACGGCGTCATGAGCAAGCCGCAGATCCGGCTGCTCGGCAACGTCGAGTACGGCGTCGACGTCAAGCTCGAGGACCTCCAGCGCTTCTACGACGCGATCGTCTTCACCACCGGCGCCGAGAAGGACCGCGACCTCGACATCCCCGGCATCGACCTGCCCGGCAGCTTCGGCGGCGCCGACTTCGTCAGCTGGTTCGACGGTCACCCCGACGTGTCGCGCGAGTGGCCGCTCGAGGCCCGCAGCATCGCCGTCATCGGCGCCGGCAACGTCGGCCTCGACGTCGCGCGCATGTTGTCGAAGACCGCCGACGAGCTGCTCAAGACCGAGATCCCGGCCCATGTCTACGAAGGCCTCAAGGCCTCGCCCGTCGAAGAGGTGCACGTCTTCGCCCGCCGCGGCCCGGCGCAGGCGAAGTTCACCCCGCTCGAGCTGCGCGAGCTCGACCACTCCCCCCACGTCGAGGTCCTCGTCAACCCCGAGGACATCGAGTACGACGACGGCTCCGTCGCCGCGATCAACTCCGACAACCAGACCAAGCTCGTCGTGCGCGTGCTGGAGCGCTACGCCATGCGCACCGCCGAGCACGGTCTCGGCGAGCGGCCCCGCAAGCTGTGGCTGCACTTCTTCGAGAGCCCCGTCGAGGTCACGGGCGACGGCAAGGTCGAGGGCTTCCGCACCGAGCGCACCGAGCTCACGGGTGACGGCAACGTCCGCGGCACCGGGGTCTTCCGGGACTGGCCGATCCAGGCCGTCTACCGCTGCGTGGGCTACCGCTCCAGCGAGCTCGTCGACCTGCCGTGGGACTCCAGCAACCACGTCGTCCCGCACGCCAAGGGCCGCGTCCTCGACATCAGCGGCGCGCACCTGCCGGGCCTCTACGTCAACGGCTGGGTCAAGCGCGGTCCGGTCGGCCTCATCGGTCACACCAAGGGCGACGCGATCGAGACCGTGGGCAGCCTGCTCGAGGACCTCGACTCCCTGCCGACCGCTCCCGAGCCGCAGCTCGAGGCGGTCACGGAGTTCCTCGAGAGCCGCGGCGTCGTCTACACCACCTGGGACGGCTGGGAGCGCCTCGACGCCCACGAGAAGGAGCTCGGAGCAGCGTACGGCGAGCTGCCCGACGGCACCGTCCGCGAGCGGGTCAAGGTCGTCGACCGGCAGACGATGATCGACGTCTCGCGGGGCACGGCCTAGTCGGACCGGCCACGCGCCCCTAGGGTGCGCGGATGGAGCTCGCCCTCGACTGGTTCTCCGTCCGTTGCGTGTTCGCCGTACCGACCGCGGCGCCGGCCTCCGCGGACGACAACGACGACGACGCGATGACCTACGAGGAGCGGGTCACGCTCTGGCGGGCCTCGGGCTTCGACACCGCGATCGCGCTGGCCGAGCAGGAGGCGCGCGACTACGCCGACGACGTCGAGGCCCTCTACCTCGGACTGGCCCAGGCCTACCGGCTCGCCGAGGCCCCCGGCCACGGCAGCGAGGTCTTCTCCCTCATGCGCGACAGCGACCTCGACACCGAGGACTACCTCGACGCGTTCTTCGACACCGGCGAGGAGCGGCAGGGCGCCTGAGACGCGAAGGGCCGCCCGGCGTCGTGCCGGGCGGCCCTCGTCGTAGGTCTTGTCGTGCTCTCGTCTGGTGGGACTCAGTCGTCCCAGGGTCCGAAGTCGTTCATCGGTCTTCCTCTCTGCGGCCCCTGCCGTGCAGCGGTGCGCGGGATCGCGCGGTGCCCGGGGCGGTTCTCGTGCTACCGACTCTCAGGTCGGCAGGTGGACTCGCGGTGAAGCCCGCGAGGCAGCCGCATGGCGGGCTGCTGTCCTGAGACAACCACATCCCGGGCATCGGCATTCCGTGGCGGTCCTGTAGGACTACGCCATGAGCAGCGCGAGCGACTGGACCGAGCCCGGAGCCTTCGAGGTGTCCCCCGGCGTGCACCGCATCCCGCTGCCCCTGCCCAACGACGGGCTGCGCTCGGTCAACGTCTACGCGATCGCGACCGACGACGGCCTGGTCTGCGTCGACGCGGGCTGGGCGATCGAGGAGTCGCGCGAACGGCTCGCGTCCGCACTGGCCTCGATCGGCGCCGGTCTCGGTGACATCCGGCGCTTCCTCGTCACCCACGTCCACCGCGACCACTACACGCAGGGCCCGTTGCTGCGCAGGGAGTTCGGCTCGACCGTGTCCCTCGGTCTCGGTGACAAGCCGACCCTCGACCTGCTCCAGCAGCCCGACCGCTCCCCGCTGATCGACCAGCTCGAGCAGCTGACCTGCCACGGCGCCGTCGAGCTCGCCGACCTGATGGGCAGCTTCATGCGCGGGCACCGGGTCGACCAGGGGCAGTGGGAGTCTCCTGACGAGTGGCTCACGGGCGGGCCGGTCACCCTGGCCGGTGGCCGTGTCCTCGACGCCGTCGAGACGCCCGGCCACACCGCCGGGCACCTGGTCTTCCACGACACGACCGCGGGCGTGATGTTCACGGGTGACCACGTGCTGCCGACGATCACACCCTCGATCGGCTTCGAGCCGGCCGTGACCGAGGACCCGCTCGGCAGAAATGCCGTGTGCCAGCAACAGCGGGCCCGGCAGCAGGACGAGCAAGGCAAGGGTGACGCGAAGCAAGACCGACTTGGTCATGGCAAGCCCGTTTCAATGATTGGCGTGCACAAGCGCCCCGACGCAGAACAGTATCCGGCACGCGCCCATTAAGGCGCGAGACCGGACCAACTTCGGCGGGATAAGCCGGAACTACACGCGCAAACGTGTATCCGGTGCGACCTGGCCGAGTAGCCGGGGTGGGCGCAAAGGCCCGTCAAGCGCCGGGTGCGGGCAGCATGGCGCTGCGAGCTTGGCTGGGCGCGGAGGAATCAGCACAGCCAGGGAAACCAACGATGTCCGAGGCAGGCAGGCGGGAACCAATCCGTCGTCGGCATGCGTATGGTCGATCGCGGCATCAGGATCGTCATTGTGGAACGTACCATCGTCATGGTGATGGTGATCACCCGCATCCTGATGGTGCACTACGTGAGTCAACTGCACACCGGGATTACTGAAATCGATCATGGCGCGCGCCACCGCATTTCCGGTGAGGAACAGCATCAGCGCGACAATGATGACCTGCATTGACATCGGACGATTATACAAAGGATTCAGAAATCAATGCTGATGTCGGTGCGCCACATCCGGAAAGTGGGGATGGGTGTGCGTCAGCACATCATGCCGGTGGGGGTGCCGATGCGGCTCCCTGCCATCCCACGCGAAATCATGTACGTGCTCGTGATGAGCGTCATGGATATGGGAGTGCTCGTGCGCTTCGGGTTCGTGCCGATGCTCGTGTTCATGATGCTCGGTCACATGGAGCCAGACACCCACCGCCATCAAGCCTGCGGCCAGCAGAAACGCGACGCTCGGCATTTGCGGATACAGCGCGATTGCAAGAATCGCTCCGATGAAGGGCGCGGTCGAAAAGTAGGCTCCGGTCCGAGCCGTGCCCAACGCGCGCAGTGCCAGCACGAAAAGCACGAGGCTCAGGCCGTAACTCGCAAGCCCGACGACCATCGCCAGGGCAATGGTGACCGGCGGCGGCAGGTTCATGCCCAGACCCTGCGCAAGGAGCAGGCTGAAAGAACCGGCGACCGCACCCTTCAGCGCCGCGATGAAAAGCGCGTCTCTGGCGGACACCTTGCGCGTCAGGTTGTTGTCGATCGCCCAACACAGGCACGCGACGATCACGAGCAGATGGCCGGCAGGCGTTGCGGTCGCGCGCATGGGGCCGGTGGGCCAAGCCAGCACCATGCCGCCTGCGACGATGGCCACCATTCCAAGCACGATGCGCCGATCGGCATTCTCCCTGAAGACGACCCACGCCAAAACCGCCGTGAGAACACCTTCCAGGTTGAGCAGCAGCGCTGCACTGGCGGCGTCCATTCGAACCAGGCCGTACATGAGGGCGGCGGGCGCCAGAATGCCACCGAACAAAGTAGCAGCCAGCAGCCAGCCCCATTCGCCTGGCGACAGCCGTGGATTGATCCACCTCCCGTCGCGCACCAGTCGGATCAGCGTCAGCCCGACGCCGCTGCCGATGTAGAGCAATCCGGCAAGCACGAGAGGCGAAGTGTCGGCCAGCAGCGACTTGGCAATTGGGGTGCTTGCGCCGAACAGCGCGGCGGCAAGCAGTGCCTGGAGAATTCCTCTGCGCATCGCTCGATCCTCCGTGCAGACGACCTCGGGTTGAACTGGTTTCCACGGAAGTAGAGCACAGCCCCGCGTGCCTGTCAGGCGCCCCCGCCGGGAAACAGCGACAGGTTGAGCGCCCGCTCGGCCAGCCATACCACCGCGATGATCGCGATCAAAGCCGAGCCGCCGACCAGCACCAACTGCCGATAGAACCGCGTGTTGCGCAAGGCGAATGCGATGGGCAGGAACACGGCGACGATGGCCAGTTGCCCCAGCTCCACGCCGACATTGAACGCCACCAGCGCCAGCACCAGCGAGTCCTGCGGCAGGCCGAGATCCGCCAGCACGCTGGCGAAGCCGAAGCCGTGGATCAGGCCAAATGCGAACGCCAGCATCCACAGCGAGCCGACCACGACCGGCCGCAGGTTGTTGAGTGCCGCCAGCAGCACCGAGAAGGCGATCGCCGACTCGACCAGCCGCGACGGCAGGCTGATCACGCCCAACGCGGCCAGCGTCAGCGTGATCGAGTGCGCAACGGTGAACGCCGTGACGATCCTGAACACGTTCCAGAACGCTGCGCGGAAGTCGGGCGCCGCGGTCCATGTCTCGCCGGGCACGCGCGACCGCACCAGCACGGCGGGCAGCAGCATCGAGATCAGGAACAGGATGTGGTCGAAGCCGATCCAGATGTGCAGCACGCCTTCCTTCACATACTCGGCGAACTGCGCTGCCTTCGATGGCGCAACCAGCGACAGCGGCCGCGACGGCACGTCGGCCGCCAGGATCGCGGTGCTGATGACGCCGGCGGCCGAAAGCTTCAGCAAACCGCGATGCGACGCGTCGAACTCGGCAAACAACCGGTAGCCGACGTCAAGCGTGGACGACGATGCTGCGCAAGTGGCCGTGAAGCGCAACACGGCGTAGGCGCCATCGCTGTGATCGTCGACCAGATGGTCGGTGACCACCGGTACGCAGGGTGCGGTGGCCGGCCCCAGCGTCAGCCGCGACAGCGCATAGGACGCAATCGCCGCATGCTTTGCCTTCACCTCGCCCCACGTGATGGCGCCGTCCTGGTCGCGGTCGAGCTGCAGCGCGACATCGAGATCGCGCAGCGCGATGTCCCATTGGCCAGTAATCGTCGCGCCGTCGACGGCCAGGGTCAGGTAGCTGTCCGATGGCTTGTGCGCGAACGCGCTGCCATGTGCCAGCACGAGTACTGCCGCCAGCACACCCAGCCACCGGCGCTTCACTTGCCGGCTCCTGTGCCGGGCGCCACCAGCGCAGCCACCCCCGGGTACTCAAGACCCGATTCCGCGAGCCACCGCCGCACCGTCGCCTTGGCCGCACTATCGCCCGTGGCGGCAGCCGCCTCCGCCAGGATCCGCAGATCGGCAGGCTCGCGCTGCACGGCCCAGTTGTCGGTGGCAAGCCGCAGTGCCGCCGCCGGATCGTTGGCCAGTCCCAGCGCGAACCGTGCCTCCTCGCGCCGATGCACGGTGTCGCCGCGCGCGCGGCTGGCCGCAAAGCGCGCGCGCAGCAGATCCGTGCTGGCGTTGGCATCCGGCAACGAAAGCGCCTTCTGCGCCAGTGCCAGCCGCAACAGTGACGCATCCACGCGCGTGTCGTTGCGCACCAGCGGCACGACGTCGCTCGCGCGCCCGTTCTCGAGCAGCCAGTCGGCATACGCACCGAGCGTGTAGAGGTCGCGCGGATCGGCCGCCAGCGCGGCGCGAAAATGCGCTTCGGCCACAGGGTCGCCGCGGCGCGCGGCAATTTCGCCCAGCGTTGTCGCAGCCCAGGCGCGCGCGTCCGGCGTGACCCCCGCCGCGTTCATCGCCCGGTCGATGGACGTCATGGCCGCCGCCGACTTGCCGGTGAGGCTGTCCACCGTCGCCACGCAGACGACGATGTAGAGATCGGGCACAAGGCCGTAGAGCTTCGGGCATTCGACCCGCGCCTGCGCGAACTTGCCCTGCACGGTCAGCACGGTGGCGCGCACCAGCAGCGCGCGGCTGTTGCGTGGCTCCCGTTTCAGCGCGAGGTCGAGGTCGGCGAGTGCGCGATCGAACTGGTGATCGCTCTGCAGGATCGTCGCGCGCGCGACCAGTACCGGCGTCGGCGCGTCGACTTCGTTCCACCAGGGCTTCAGCGGCGATTGCGCATAGCCAAGGTAACGCGGGTCGCCTTCGTTGCGGGCGATCTGGTAGTAGGCATTGGCCAGCGCGGTGGCAGCATTCACATCGCGCGGCGCGGCCGTGACAGCGGCTTTCAAACGATCCAGTTCGCGGTTCTGCGTGCCCGCGCGCAGCGGCAGGCGCTCCAGCACCTGTGCTTCATCGGTGGGGATGTAAGGCGCGGCCGACGCGTTGCCCACCATCAGCAGCAGTGCGAACAAACCCGTTCCCGCGAAGTTCAGGCATCGAGACAATGGAGGCTCCAGACAGGAAAACGGCCCCGGCAAATTGCCCGGGGCCGTATCCATGCGTCAGTTACTTGCCAGCGCGCTTCACTGCGTTGTCGTCGTTGGGCGAACCCTTCAACGGCGCCCGCAGGTACGGGAACGAATTGGCGAAGAACGTGGCCGTGATGTAGGCACCATCGGTGTACTTGAGCGCCCCAGCCGGTGCATTGGCCGGCACGCAACCACCGATGTTCAGCGTGCAGAGCACACCCATCGCGACGCGCAGTTCGATATCGACGACGTCATCCCCTGGACGGCGACCGTTCGGGAAGCCGGCGTTGTCGCCACCGATCACGCCCAGCCGGTTCTGCGCGGCCATCGGCGTCGGTGCAATCGCCGTGTTCAGGCGCATCTGCTCTGATACAACGACCCCCGGCGGCTGATTCAGCCCCGTCACGCCCGTCAGGAAGGCCGCAACCAGATCCGTGCGCGGATAGTTGGTCGGTGCCTTGACACCGGCGGCACCGAACAGCACTTCCAGCAACGTCGGCAACGTCGGATTGGTCACGTAGTCGGCAAACTGGCCGTCATCCTTCGGCTCGCTGGCGTTGAACTTGTTCTTGTCCTTCAAGCCGATGACGACTTCGTTCACCAGCGGCATGCCGAGGCGCGAGACCTGCACGAAGTTGCCCGACGTCGACGTCGGATCGAGGCCGCTTCCCGGCGTGGCACTGACCGTACGCGTGGCCGGAACGCTGGCCGTGGTCCAGGCGCCGACGATCGTGCCCTTGTTCTCGGTCAGGCAGGCAATCGGCGTCTCGATGATCAGCGACGTGACGTTCTTGTCGGCCAGCGTGTCCACCGTGGCGAACTCGGCCAGCGGATTCAGCTCGACGGCCGGATACTTGATGTTGACGAGGTCGAAAGTTTCGCCGAGGTTGACGACGAACGGATCCTTGCGCTGGCCGACGAACACGCGGCTCGTGCCTTCGCAGCCCGGGATCTGCACGTCGTAGATGTGCTTGTTGGCGTAGGCGATGTAGTTGCCGATCGTCTTGGTGCCGATGTAGTCGACCGGCTTGTCGAAGGACGTGCCACCCTGCGTGAGATTGACCACCGGTTGCGCGGTACCTGTCCGGCGCGGGCCGCGGATCACGCTCAGCGTGTACTTCTCGTGGACGTTCAGCGCGGGCGAATTGGGCGTGGCGACATCGCCGCTGCCGTTCTGCACCAGCGGAATGGCAACCATCTTGCCGCCGACATTGAACTTGTTGTCGTCGTTGGTCGTCTGGAACTTGAACTGGAACGTGACGTTCTCGACGGCGCCGCCGTCGTTGGTCACGTGGATTTCATAGATGGCCGTCGGGTCGAGCTTGAAGTAGTTCGGACCGCCGTACGGGTCCTGCAGCGGCAGGTAATTGGCAACGAGGGTTACATACCCTTCGCGGCCGGCTTCATAACTGCGGAACATGTAGAAGTCGGTGGCGTCCACCTGCGGTTGCGTCGCGATGAACGGCGCTTCGCGGTGGCTGGACGCCAGCACGGGGCCGGACAGCGCCGCCGTGAACGTGGACGCGACAAGCACCGGCAGCAACGCGCGGCGGAAGAGGCTGGGTGTACAACGGTCAGCGGTCATAGGGGGTCTCCAGGATGGTGTGGTTCGGGCGGAATGGCGGAATCCCGGGCCGGGATTCCGCGTCCACGCCTACTGATACGGGAGCACGGGGGCGCTGGATGCAGGCAGAAAGGCTTGTCCAGCCGTCGGCGTCCGCCTACAGCCTTAAGTGGCCGCTAAGGCTCGGCCACGTAGAATGCGGCGGCCGCATCCTTGAAGCTCCCCTGCCATGCGCATCCTCCTGGTCGAAGACGACCCCATGATCGGCAAGACCCTGCATGCTGCACTGCAGCAGGAGAAGTACACGGTCGACTGGGTCCAGGACGGGCTGGCCGCCCGCGTGGCGCTGGAAACCGCCGCCGGCGCCTATGCGCTGGTGCTGCTCGACCTCGGGCTGCCGAAGAAGAGCGGCCTCGACCTGCTGAAGGAAATGCGCCGCGCCGGCAACAAGGCGCGCGTGCTGGTGGTCACCGCGCGCGACGCCGTCGCCGATCGCGTCGCAGGCCTCGACGCCGGCGCCGACGATTACCTGGTCAAGCCCTTCAGCCTCGACGAACTCTCCGCGCGGATGCGCGCGCTGCTGCGCCGGGACATCGCGCGCGAGGACAACGTGCTGCGCAACGGCGACCTCGAGCTCGATCCGTCGGCGCACACGGTGCAACAGGCCGGCAGGGCCATCGACCTCTCGATCCGCGAGTTCGCGCTGCTGGCAGCGTTGCTCGAGCGACCCGGCACCGCACTATCCAAGTCCCAGCTCGAGGAAAAACTCTACGGCTGGGGCGAGGAAGTGGAAAGCAACGCGGTCGAGGTGCACGTCCACAACCTGCGCAAGAAACTCGGCGCGACGGCCATCCGCACGATCCGCGGCGTGGGCTACGTGATCGCGCGCGCATGACGTCGATCCGCCGCACGCTGCTCGCCTGGCTGCTGCTGGGGCTGGCAGCCGTCGCGGCACTGGCCACGGTGGCCACCTATGTCGAGACCAAGCGCGAAATCGGCGACATCTTCGACCTGCAGCTGAAGCAGCTGGCGTACTCGACGCGCATCGAGGACCTGCTGCGTGGCCGCGCGCCTTCGCCGTCGCCGCCCGATGGCCGGCCGGCCGCGGGGGTGGCGCAGATCGTCACGCAGATCTGGAACCGCGACGGCGTGCTCGTCTACTGGTCGCAGCCGAACACGGCGTTGCCGGTGCCGGCCACCGAAGGCTATTCCAACGTGATCGACAACGGCCGCGAATGGCGGCTCTATACGCATGTCGTCGGCAACCACGCGCTGCAGGTCGCGCATGCGCTGGACGAGCGGCGCGAGATCGCGGCACAGACCGCATTGCGCACGTTGCTGCCGCTGCTGGCGCTCATTCCCTTCCTCGGCGTGCTGATCTGGTATGCGGTGGGCCGGGGCCTGCGGCCGCTCGATGCGATGTCGCGCGCCGTGGCCAAGCGCCGTCCGGATGCGATGGCGCCGCTGACCGAAACCACGCTGCCGCGCGAGTTGCGGCCCTTGGCAGGCAGCCTCAATGCACTGCTGGCGCGGCTCGACGAAGCCTTGTCTGCGCAACGCCGCTTCACGGCCGATGCCGCGCACGAATTGCGCACGCCACTGGCCGCCGTGCGGCTGCAGGTGGAACTGGCCGAACGCGCGCCCGACCCGGCGTCCCGCGCCGCCGCGCTGACGGAATTGAAGTCCGGCGTGGACCGCGCCGCGCGCCTCGTCGAGCAACTGCTGACGATGGCCCGCTTCGAGCCGGATGCGCCGGAAGATGCAGCAACCCAAGTCGACCTGACGCCCCTCGTGCACGACGCGCTGGTGGCGCGCGCAGCGCTGGCGGAGGACAAGCATATCGACATGGGGGCTGCTCGTACGGCGGCGGTGGCGGTGCGCGGGGATGCCGCCAGCCTCGCCATGCTGTTGGCCAACCTGCTCGACAACGCGTTGCGCTATACCCCCGCGGGAGGCCGGATCGACGTGGCCGTCGATGACGACCACGGCCATGCGGTGCTGTCGGTTGCGGATACCGGGCCGGGCATTCCGGCCGCCGAGCGCGAACGCGTGTTCGAGCGCTTCCACCGGGGCACCAGCGCGATTTCGGCTCCCGATGCGAACGGCAGCGGTCTTGGCTTGTCCATTGTCAGGCGCATCGCCGACGCCCATCGCGCCACCGTCACCCTGGGGGACGGCCCCGGCGGACGCGGGCTGACGGTCAGCGTCCGGTTTCCACCGCCGGGCGAACGCTGACGACCGCCGGTTCGGTGTCAATGACGCCCGCGCAGGCAGGAACGTTAAAATTCGCGGTTACCGTGCTGCCTGTCCGGGTGGCGAAGACTGAAGTGACGCTATCCAGGCAGGTTTCAATGTCCAAACGCCATTCCCCGAAGTCGTCCCCCGTCCTGTTGGCCGCCGCCATCGCCGGCCTGCTGGCGCTGCCCTCCGCCGGTTTCGCGCGGTCGCTGCCGCCCATTGACGCGCTGGCGCAGATACCGGCGACCGCTGCAGCACCTGCCTCCGCGGACAGCGCCGGCGGGGGGCTGACCATGGATCCACGGGTTGGCGTGCCCACGTTCCTGCCGGGCAGCGCGGCGCGCGCCGACCTCGCCGCGCGCGCGGTGACGGGTTCGCGCAAGGCCGGCCTCGACGCCGAAGGCACCGCGCGCGCGTACCTGCGCGACCTGGCCCCGCTGTATCGCATCGAGGCCGCGGAGATCGATGCGCTGCCTGTCCATAGCCTGCAACGGCTGGACGGCGGCGGAACCATGGTCCGTTTCTCTGGCACGATCGACGGGATGGAAGTGTTCCGCGAGCAGGCCAACGTGCTGCTCGATCGCAACGGCGACCTGGCCGCCATCGGCGGTTTCGTCTCCGGCGCCGGCGATGCGCGCAAGCGCACGACCGAACCTGCGGCGCTCGATCGCAATGCCGCGGTGGCCAAGGCACTGGCCGACTACCGCTTCGCCCCCGACGTGTCCACCCAGCTGATGGTGGCCGGCAGCAAGGGCGCCTATACCCACTTGACGCTGCCGGCAACGGTAACGGGCGCCGACGGCGCCACCCTGGCCGGCAATGCGCGGGTGAAGCCCGTGTGGTTCCGCCTCGGCAGCACGCTGCAGCGCGCGTATTACATCGAATTGCAGATGCGCGACAGCGCCACGTCACGCGACACCGACTACTACGCGTACGTGGTCAGCGCGGAGACAGGCGTCATCC
>JANNNM010000016.1:0-4124 GCA_031398535.1 Betaproteobacteria bacterium
GCCCGGTGCCGCGCACGCCGAGGTCAACGCCTTGGACGATGCGCGTGCCAAAGGACATTCGCTGCAAGGCGCGACGCTCTACGTGACGCTCGAGCCCTGCAACCATCATGGCCGCACGCCGCCCTGCGTCGATGCCGTGATCGAGGCCGGCATTGCGCGGGTGGTGGCCGCGATGGCGGACCCCGACCCGGTCGCGTCCGGCGGCGCGCAACGGTTGCGCGCGGCGGGGATTGCGGTTGAGTTCGGCGTTGGCGGCGAGGCCGCGCTCGAGTTGAATCGCGGGTTCGTGTCGCGGGTCGTGCGCGGTCGCCCCTGGGTGCGCGTCAAGGTCGCGACCAGCCTCGACGGCCGGACCGCGCTCGTGAACGGCACCAGCCAGTGGATCACCGGCGCTGCTGCCCGCGCCGACGGTCACGCATGGCGCGCGCGTGCGTGCGCCGTCCTTACGGGTGTGGGCACCGTGCTGCACGACGATCCGCGGATGACGGTGCGCGACGTCGAGACCCCGCGCCAGCCGTTGCGCGTGATCGTCGACCGCCACGGGGAAACGCCGGCATCGTCAAGAATCCTCGATGGTGCCGGCGCACTGATCTTCACCGCCGGCGCGCGCAATAACGCGTGGCCGGCCGCCGTCGAGGCCGTCGCACTGCCGGACGCCAACGACCGCGTCGATCTGCCGGCGATGATGCGCGAACTGGGCGCGCGCGCGATCAACGAACTGCATGTCGAGGCCGGTGCCAAGCTCAATGGCGCCCTGCTGGAGGCCGGGCTGGTCGACGAGGTGCTGCTGTACGTGGCGCCGCGCATCATCGGCGACCCCGCGCGCGGTGCCTTTGCGCGGCCGCAGGCGCTGGCGGCGCTCGACGCCACCGAAGTCTTTGCGTGGCACGACATGCAGCGTGTCGGCGACGATGTGCGCCTGCGCCTCGTCCGACGCGTGGCCGAGGCCGCCTGATGTTCACCGGCATCGTCCTGGGCGTGGGCCGCGTCACGCAGGTCACCAAGCGTGGCGAGGAGGTGCGCCTTGCCATCGACGCGGGCAAGGTCGACCTGGCCGCTGTCGCGATCGGCGACAGCGTGGCCGTGAATGGTTGCTGTCTCACGCTCGTTTCGCTGCAGGGCACGCGGATGGAATTCGACGTATCGGCGGAGACGCTGCGCTGCACCCACGGGCTCGATGCGCCGGGCGACGTCAATCTCGAGCTGGCGCTGCGGCTCTCGGACCGGCTGGGCGGGCACATGATGACGGGGCACGTCGACGGCACCGGGCGCGTCGTGTCCTTCGGTGCTGTCGCGGGCGATGCTTATGGAAGCTGGCGGCTTGAGGTCGACGCGCCGGCCGCCATTGCCCGGTTCATTGCCTCCAAGGGCTCCATTGCCGTCGATGGCGTCAGCCTTACCGTCAATGAAGTGGCGGGCCTGCGCTTTGCGGTCAATTTGATCCCGCATACACTGGCTGTCACGACGTTGAAGCGCCTGCAGCCGGGGGCGCGGGTCAACCTTGAAAGCGACCTGGTCGCGCGCTATGTCGCGCGCCTGCACGACTTCCCTGAAGCGTCAGCGTGACATCTACATCCAGATTCAACCCGAAAGGCACTGCCATGGACTTGACGACTCTCGAACGTTTGCCGATGTGGATCGGCGGCAAGGCGGTGGCGGCACTGACGACGCGCTACGGCGAGGTCACCAATCCCGCCACCGGCGAAGTGGTGCGCCATGTGCCGCTGGCCAATGCCGCGGACGTCGAGGCTGCAGTGGCGGCCGCGGCCGCGGCGCTGCCCGCGTGGCGTGCCGCGCCACCGCTGCGGCGCGCGCGCATCCTGATGCGCTTCCGCGAACTGATGAACGAACATCGCAAGTCCCTTGCCGCGATCATCACGCAGGAGCATGGCAAGACGCTTTCGGATGCCGAAGGCGAAGTCACGCGCGGCATCGAGGTCATCGAGTTCGCCACCGGCATACCACACCTGTTGAAGGGCGAGTTCAGCGAAAACGTGGGTCCGGAGATCGACAGCTTCTCGCTGCGCCAGCCGCTGGGTGTGTGCGTCGGCATCACGCCATTCAATTTTCCCGCGATGGTGCCGATGTGGATGTTTCCCGTCGCGCTGGCCTGCGGCAATACCTTTGTGCTGAAGCCCTCGGAGCGCGATCCGACGCTGGCATTGCGCATGGCCGAATTGCTGACCGAAGCCGGCTTGCCCGATGGCGTGTTCAACGTCGTGCATGGCGACAAGGATGCCGTGGACGCGCTGCTGAAGCATCCGCAGGTCAAGGCCGTGTCGTTCGTTGGCAGCACCCCCATCGCGCGCTACATCTACGAGACGGGCGCGCAGCATGGCAAGCGCGTGCAGGCGTTGGGTGGGGCCAAGAACCATGCGGTCGTGCTGCCGGATGCCGACTTCGATTTCACGACGGAGGCCCTGGTCGGCGCGGGCTACGGCTCCGCCGGCGAGCGTTGCATGGCCATCTCCGCCGTCGTGGCGGTGGGCGAGGCCGCCGAGCCGTTGCTCGAGCGCCTGACGCGCCGCGCGCAGAAGGTGACCGTGGGCCCGGGAACGAACCCGGACGTCGAGATGGGGCCGGTGATCACCGGCGCCGCGCGCGACCGTATCAAGGGCTACATCGATCGCGGCGTGGAGGAAGGTGCCAGCCTGGTCGTCGACGGGCGCAAGACGGCAGTTCCCGGCCACGACAACGGGTTCTTCGTCGGCGCCACGCTGTTCGACCATGTGACGCCGTCGATGTCGATCTATCGCGATGAAATCTTCGGTCCGGTGCTGGGCATCGTGCGCGTGCCGTCGCTGACTGACGCGATCGCGCTGCTCAATGCCAACCCCTACGCCAACGGCGCCGCCATCTTCACGCGCTCGGGCTTTGCGGCCCGTCGTTTCCAGCAGGATGTCGAAGTGGGCATGGTCGGCGTGAATGTGCCCATCCCGGTGCCGATGGCGTTTTTCTCGTTCGGGGGCTGGCGTTCATCGCTCTTCGGCGACCTGAACGTGCACGGCATGGACGGCGTGCGCTTCTACACGCGCGGCAAGACGCTGACGACGCGCTGGCCGAACGACGGCAGTGCCGCGCCGGGGTTTCAGATGCCGGTGATGGGGTAGAGCGATCCCCCGCCGCAGGCGGGAGGCTCGAGGCGCGAGGCGCGCGACATCCACTGATGCGCCGCCTCGTCCCTCAAACGCCGCGAAAGTTGAAGTTCAGGATCATGTAGAAGGGCACGGCCTCCCCCGCATTGATGGCCGGGAGAAACCGTGCGCTGGGCAGTGCAGCTTCCACGGCGGCCGCGAACTCGGGCTCGCCGGACACGATGATCGTCTCGGTGATCGCACCCTCGCGGTCCAGCGCGATCCACGCCATGACCTTGCCTTCCCGGCCGGCGGCCAACGCCTCCGGCGGGTACACGATGTCGGGTTGGCGCACGACCTGCGCCAGCTTGTCGACCTCGATCAGAAACTCGCCGTGGGTTCGATGGGCCAGTTCTTCCGGTAGTCCCGAGACTGCTGCGTAGTTCTCGGCGACATCGACCTTGCCGGACGCAACGGAAGGTTGCGTTGCAGGCTGCGGGGGTTCCGCCTTCTGCGGTGTCTCCGGCAGGATGGCCGGCGCCGGCGGTGGAGCGTTCTCGGACGCCGTCGCCGGTGCGACCGCGCCGCCCGGGTCTGTGCTGGTGATCACCGGGGTCGGCAATTCGGGCACCGGAGGCGCGGGATCCACCACCGGCTGCGGCACGACCAGGTTGACCGTGATGGCGGCCGATGCGGTACCCCATGTGGCAGGGCGCGTCGAGACGAACGCGGCGACGACCATCGCAATGGCAAGATGCGCAACCACCGACGCCACCGTAGCGGCGCCCAGGGGGCTTCGCGGCCGCATGGACAGGTCGGGCATGGTCGTCATGGTCGTGGTCGCAACGTGGATGGCCTGGCTTCCAGTCGATCGAGTTTCGGGCAACAGCCGAGGATCCGATGGACGATACGCTCCGCTGAAGTGAAAGGGGCGCCGCATTGACGCGTCGCCCCTCTCAGATGCGGCTGCGGCCTTGCGGACGCAACCTCATAACAACCCGATGCCGGATCAGTCTCCCAGGATGCGCCAGGACAGGCGATGGCCGCCAC
>JANNNM010000011.1:0-9776 GCA_031398535.1 Betaproteobacteria bacterium
CATGAGCAAACAGATCCAGGAGGCCTACATCGTGGCCGCCACGCGCACCGCGGTGGGCAAGGCCCCGCGGGGCGCCTTCCGCACCACGCGGCCCGACACGCTGCTGGCGCATGTGCTGAAGGCGGTGCTGGCGCAGGCGCCGGCCATCGATCCCAAGCGGATCGAGGACGCGATCATCGGCTGCGCGATGCCCGAGTACGAGCAGGGCATGAACGTGGCCCGCATCGGCGTGCTGCTGGCCGGGTTGCCGAGCAGCGTGGCCGGCATGACCATCAACCGCTTCTGCTCGTCGGGATTGAACGCGGTGTCCATCGCCGCCGACCGCATCCGTACCGGCGAAGCCGAGATCATGATCGCCGGCGGCACCGAAAGCATGAGCATGATCCCGATGCTGGGACGCCTCGCGTTGAATGAAGCCGTGTTCGAGCACGGCGAGAACGTCGGCATCGCGTACGGGATGGGGCTCACGGCCGAGAAGGTCGCCGCGCAGTGGAAGGTGTCGCGCGAGGACCAGGATGCGTTCGCATTGCAGTCGCACCTGAAGGCGCTGGCGGCGCAGGCGGGCGGGGAATTTGCGGCGGAAGTCTCGCCGATCACGATCGACGAGAGCACCCCCGATCTGGCGAGCGACAAAATCGTCAAGCGCAGCAAGGTGTTCGAGCGCGACGAAGGCCCGCGCGCCGATACCAGCGCCGAGGGCCTCGCGAAGCTTCGTCCCGTGTTTGCCGCGCGCGGTTCCGTGACGGCCGGCAACAGCTCGCAGATGTCGGATGGCGCGGGTGCCTCGATCATCGTCTCGGAGCGGGTGCTGAAGGAACTGAACCTGAAGCCCCTGGCGCGCTGGGTGGGTTACGCGGTCGCGGGCGTGCCGCCGGAAATCATGGGCATCGGCCCGATCGCGGCGATCCCCAAGGTGTTGCAGACCACGGGCATCCGCCAGGACCAGCTCGACTGGATCGAATTGAACGAAGCCTTCGCCGCACAGGCGCTGGCGGTAATGCGCGAGCTCGATCTCGACCCGGCGAAGGTCAATCCGCTGGGTGGCGCCATTGCGCTCGGGCATCCGCTGGGCGCCACGGGCGCGATCCGCACCGCCACGATCACGCACGCGCTGCAGCGGCGCAAGTTGAAGTACGGCATGGTATCGATGTGTGTGGGCACCGGCATGGGCGCCGCCGGCATTTTCGAGGCGATGTAGCCGGGCAGGAGGCGGCCGCGGCGACCCGCCGTGGCCGATAACGCGTTGAGGAGGGAAACGACATGCGCAAATTCGTGATCATCATCGCAGCGGCATTGCTTGCTGGCGCCGCGCACGCGGCCGAGGTCGGGGGCGTCAAGCTCGACGACAAGGTCAGCGTCGGCGGGACCGAGCTGGTACTGAACGGCGCGGGCATCCGCACCCGCGCCATCTTCAAGGTCTATGTCGGCAGCTTGTACGTGCCGGCCAAGGCCACCACGCTGGCGGCGGTGCTGGAGAAGGCGCCGCGCCGCGTGCAGCTCAATATCCTGCGCACGTTGTCGGCGGACCAGCTGGTCGACGCGCTGTCCGATGGCATCAAGGAAAACAGCACGCCCGCGGAGGTGGCCGCGATCAAGGCGCAGATGGACCAGATGGTCACCACGATGAAATCCTTCAACGAAGTGAAGGAGAAGGACATCGTGACGCTGGACTTCGTCGAGGGGGGCACCCGCATCGGGTTGAACGGCGCGGTGAAGGGCACGATTGCCGGCGATGCCTTCAACAAGGCGCTGATGCGGATCTGGCTCGGCGAGCAGCCGGTCCAGGCCGATCTCAAGAAGTCGATGCTCGGCAGCTGATGCCGGACTTCTGGACCTCCTGCGGCTACCGCCTTCTGACCACGGGGAGCGACGGCCGCCTGGCTGTCACCGACGACTACCTGCGCAGCTACCTGCTGCGCCCGGAACTGGCGCCGGTGCCGGAGTCCTGCGCGGCCGAGCTGGCGCTGCATGATGCGCTGCTGGCCACGCCGCGGCGCGATGTGCTGCCGGCGGAACTGGCCGCGCTGGCGGATGCCGATGTCCGCGAGAACTACGCGATCTGGCTGCGGTTTCGTTCCCGCCTTACCGGCGCAGCATCCCTCGAAGCGGCCTACACGGCGCTGTTTCGGGGCGATGGCGTGGACGTGCCGCCGCTCTTCGTCGCGCAGATGACGCAGGTGCTGCTCCGCCATATCCTGACGGCCGATGCGTCACCAATGGAGGCGCGCGCCGCCGAGATGCTGTTCCGCCCGCAGCGGATCGCCGTGCTGGAGGACGGCGGCGTGATGGCGGCCGACGAGACCACCGTCGACCTCTATTCCACGACCGGCGGCTTCGGGTCGCTCGGCGAATTGCTGGCGCAGAACAAGACGCCACGGCGCGAGATCGAGCTCGACGTGCTCGATGCGGACAATGCGGCGCAGTACTGGGAGCGCGACGAGCGGCACGATTTCTCGATCAGCATCAACCGGGGCCGCCCGGCGCTCGATGCGCTGTGCCGCGTGCTGGAGCGCTGGGTGCGGCATTTCCTGGGCGTGGAGGTCTCGATCAAGCACGAGCGCGCGATCGACGATGCGCGCTGGGTCTGGCATGTCGGCCTCGACGCCGAGGCCAGCGCGCTCTTGAACGACCTCTACAACAAGGCTGACGTCGACGAGGCGCGGCTCGCGCGCCTGCTGTGCCTCTTCCGCCTCGAGTTCAAGGATTCGGCGGACATGCGGCCGGCCATTGCCGGGCGCCCGGTGTACCTGGCGATGGCGATGGACGACCAGCAACGCCTCAAGCTGAAACCGCAGAACCTGTTGCTCAACCTGCCGCTGGCACGGACTCAATGACCATGATGACCATTCCTTTCGCTCCCTCCTTCCGACGTACTGCCGCGATGCTGGTCGCAGGCGTCGCAACCTGCATGCTGGCGCACGCCCAACCCGCGCCGGTCCCGGTCGTGCCGTCCACCGGGGACGTCAACAACATCGCCGGCCTGGCCTGGCTTGAAGGCTGCTGGACCGGCTCCGTCAACCAGCGCGATTTCCGCGAGCAATGGACGCCGCTTCGCGGCGGCATGCTGCTCGGTGTCGGCTCGACCGTGTACCAGGGCAAGACGCAGGACTTCGAGTTCATGCGGATCGAGACCCGGCCCGACGGTGTCTACTTCGTCGCGCTGCCCTCCGGCCAGCGCGAGACGCCGTTCAAGCTGTCGGTGGTGGCCACCGACGACAAGGACTCGATCTTCACGTTCTCCAATCCGGCCAACGACTTTCCGCAGAACGTGACCTATCGCCGTGGCACCGAAGGCTGGCTGTACGCGACGATCGACGGCAAGATCAAGGGCGAGGACAAGCAGGTGATCTTCCCGATGCGCCGCGTGGGCTGCGAGAGCGGCGAGTTCATCCGCAAGTAGCCGATGAGCGAGCTGCCGCCGATCGTCGCGAACTTCGAACGGATGCTGGCGGCGGGCAAGGATGGCGCGCTGCTGCGCTACTCGCTCGGCAACGAGTACCTGAAGGCTTCGGATCCGGCGCGCGCCGTGCCGCACCTGCGGCAGGCGGTGCTCCACGATCCCGATTACACCGCGGCGTGGAAACTACTGGGCCGTGCGCTGGCCGACACGGGGGATGCCGCCGGCGCGCTGGAGGCGTATCACGCCGGGATTGCCGTCGCGCAGCGCAAGGGCGACAAGCAGGCGGGGCGCGAGATGGAAGTGTTTGCGAAGCGCCTCGCGAAGGCGCGCGACCAGGCGCCGCCTACGGACTCGTGAGCGACTCCACGCCGCGATTGGCCAGCGCATCCGCGCGCAGGTTGCCGGCATTGTCGGCGTGGCCCTTCACCCAGTGCCACGACACCTGGTGCTGCGCGACCAGCGCATCGAGCTCGCGCCACAGCTCCGCGTTCTTGACGGGCTTCTTGTCCGCAGTCTTCCAGCCGTTGCGCTTCCAGCCGTGGATCCAGGTCTCGATGCCGTTCTTCACGTACTGGGAATCGGTATAGACCTGGGCCGTGGTGGCGCGCGTCAGCGCCTCGAGCGCGCGGATGACCGCCGTCAGCTCCATCCGGTTGTTGGTGGTGGGCGATTCGCCACCGAATATCTCGCGCTCGTTGGCGCCCGACAGCAACAGCGCACCCCAGCCGCCGGGACCCGGATTGCCCTTGCAGGCGCCATCGGTGTAGATCACGACACTGTTCATTGTTCAAGCCGATCGGCAGTGGTGAGGCTTTCGCGCGCACGCGCCGGGGCGAGCGACTTCGAGCGGCGTTCGCGGCGCTGCCACGCGGGCGTCAGCACGCGCATCCCCAGTATCCTCTTGGTGGCACGAAGGAAATACACGCCGCCGGCGATGGGCCACCAGCGGTCGCCGGTGCGCTCGAAGAAGCCGAAGCGATGGAGCCACTTCTCGCTGGCGAACGGCGGCGCATAACCGTCGAGGCGGCCGCCCACGACGTCGAAGCCGAGCAGTGTGAGCCAGTCCTTGAGGCGGTAGAGCGCGATGAAGTTGCCGTTCCACGGCGGCGTCTGCGCGCGCCCGAAGTAGCGCTTGGCGCCGTAGAGCGAAAACGGATTGAAGCCGGAGATGACGATCTGGCCCTCGGGCCGGATGACGCGCCAGGCCTCGCGCAGCATGAGGTGCGGGTCGTCGGTGAATTCAAGCGCATGGGGCAGCACGATCAGGTCGAGGGAGTTTTCAGGGAACGGCAGCTCGTGCGCGTCGGCGATGATCTGCGCGGGCGGATCGTAGTCGAGGGTCCACCGCGAGGAAATGCGGCTCTGCCCGAGAAACGGACTGTCGGGCAGGCCGATCTGCAGCGCATGAAACCCGAAGATGTCGGCCACGGTCTGGTCGAAATAGGCCTGCTCGCGCGCCAGCAGGTAGCGTCCCAGTGGCGTGGCGAACCAGTGCGCGAGTGTCGTTGACACGCCGGCGGCGGGCCCAGAAGATGCATCCATGATCTCGATTATCCCCATCCCGGCTTTTGCGGACAACTACATCTGGCTGTTGCACGAGCATGGCCTCGCGACGGTCGTCGACCCCGGCGATGCTGCACCGGTGCTGGAGTGCCTCGACCGCGAGCACCTGGAGCTCACGTCGATCCTGACCACCCATCACCACGGCGACCACGTAGGCGGCGTCCTGGCGCTGCTGGAACGCGCTGCGGTGCCCGTGTTCGGGCCGGCGCGCGAGCGCATCCCTGCGCGCACGCGTGCGCTGGCGCAGGACGATGTAGTGGAAGTGCCGGGGCTGCCGCTGCGCTTCACCGTGCTGGACGTGCCGGGCCATACCGCCGGCCACATCGCGTACTTCGGCGAGGTGGATGGCGTCCCGTCGCTCTTCTGCGGTGACACGTTGTTCGCGGGCGGCTGCGGGCGACTCTTCGAGGGGACGGCGGCGCAGATGTGGGCGTCGCTGCGCGCCTGCGCCAGCCTGCCCGCGACAACGCAGGTGTACTGCGCGCATGAATACACGCTGGCCAACCTGCGTTTCGCGGCGGCGGTGGAACCGGCGAATGCAGCACTGGCGGCACGGCAGCTCCGCGAGGCCGGCAAGCGCGCGCAGGGGCTGCCCACCGTGCCTTCCACGCTGGCCGAGGAGCGCGCCACCAATCCGTTCCTGCGCGCCGGCGTCCCCGCGGTGCAGGCCGCCGCGCGGCAGCGTGCGGGCCACGCGTTGCCCGACGACACGGCGGTGTTCGCGCAATTGCGGGAGTGGAAGAACCAGTTCTGACCGGCGCGGTCAGAACTGCAATGCCGCCGGCGGGTTGACCCTTCTCCCCCGGGGGGCCTACCATCGGCGTCCATCCGGGTTCACGACGCGCGGTGCGCTGCAAGGCGTGGCCCCGCAGCAAGGAAAACACGAATTGCGCCTCGACCTGGTGGTCTCTGTAGCCGTTGCGCTGTCCGCGTGTGCGACAACGCCCCCTCCGCCGATGCCGGTGGAGCCCCCGCCCCCCGTGGTGATCGCGCCTGAGCCGCCGCCTCCGCCGGTGGTGGTCGCCGCGCCGAAGCCCCGCGAACCTGAACTCTTCCCGGCGGCCGCCGGCGCCGATCTCGAGCCGTTGCCGCCGCCGGTAGGCGACCTGTGGGAGCGCATCATCGCGGGCTATGCGATCCCGGATCTCGACAACGATCCGCTGGTCGAGAAGTGGGAGCAGTGGTATTCGTCGCGGCCTGAATACATGGCGCGGATGATCGAGCGCAGCCGCCGGTACCTGTATCACATCGTCACCGAGGTCTCCGCGCGCCAGATGCCCATGGAGATCGCGCTGCTGCCGATGATCGAGAGCGCGTTCAATCCCGTGGCGATGTCCAGCGCCCGCGCGGCCGGCATCTGGCAGTTCATCCCCTCCACCGGGAAGCACTACGGCCTGCACCAGAACTTCTGGGTCGATTCGCGGCGCGATGTGCTGGCCGCCACCGACAAAGCCTTGACCTACCTCGGCAAGCTGCACGGCGACTTCGACGACTGGCAACTGGCGCTGGCGGCCTACAACTGGGGCGAAGGCAACGTGGGCCGCGCCATTGCGCGCAACAAGGCGAAGGGGCTGCCCACCAGCTACGAAAGCCTTTCGATGCCGGCCGAGACGCGCAACTACCTGCCCAAGCTGCAGGCGGTGAAGAACATCGTCCGCGACCCGGAGAAGTACGGACTGGCGCTGGCCGACATCCCGGACGCACCTTTCTTCGCGGTGGTGAAGACCACCAAGAAGATGGACACAAAGCACGC
The DNA here is from genome assembly GCA_031398535.1 of Betaproteobacteria bacterium. Taxonomy (GTDB): domain Bacteria; phylum Pseudomonadota; class Gammaproteobacteria; order Burkholderiales; family Casimicrobiaceae; genus VBCG01. Next base: position 6,717 of record JANNNM010000011.1, read on the forward strand.
CGCGCAACTGGCCGAGCTGTCGATGGAGGATTTCCTGGCGCTCAATCCGCAGCACAACCGGCCGGTGATCGCGGGCGCGGACGAGCATTCGATCCTGCTGCCGATCGACAATGCCGAGCTCTTCGCCGCCAAGCTCGAACTGACCGACCAGCCGTTGGTGTCGTGGCAGGCCTACCGGCTGAAGGGCGGCGAATCGCTCGTGCAGGTCGCCGCGAAATACAGCATGTCGGTGGAGACGTTGCGCGCCGTCAATGGACTGGGTGTGCGGGCGCGCGTGCCGGATGGGCACACGCTGCTCGTCCCGGCCCAGCGCTCCTCCAGCGAGTCGGCCGAGTCCCTCGAGCGCGCCGTGTTCACGGCCGTGCCCTCGGGCCGCACGTTCTACTACACGGCCAAGCGCGGCGACACGATGCAGGGGGTGGCGGTGCGCTACGGCGTGACACCGCAGGACCTGAAGTCGTGGAATGGCCTCAAGGGCGACACGCTTGCCGCCGGGCAGAAGCTGCGCGTGACGAGCGACGTGGGCCTGGTGGCGAAGGGCAGCGGCAAGGGCAAGCGCGTGGCCGCCACGCGCGGCGCCGGCAAGCAGGCGAAGACTGCCAAGACGGCGCCACCCAGGCCCGCCGCCGCAGCACCGTCCAAGCCTGCGCCGAACACGCGGATCAGCGGACAGTTCCGCGGGTCTTAGTAAGGGGGTCAGGGTCAGCCAAATAAAGGGGTCAGGGTCAACTCGGTCAGACCGCGGCAATTCAGGGGATCAACCAAGTTGACCCTGACCCCTTTATTTGGCTGACCCTGACCCCTTTACTACGGGGCCCCAAAACAAAACGGGCGACGCATGAGGCGCCGCCCGTTTCTCGATCCACCGCCGCAAGACGGGGAGATCGTGATGCCGCGAATTACAGCTTCTTTGCGGCCTTCTTCTTTGCAGTCTTCTTGGCAGCCTTCTTCTTCGGGGCGGCCTTCTTCTTCGCGGTCTTCTTGGCAGCCTTCTTCTTCGGGGCGGCCTTCTTCTTCGCGGTCTTCTTGGCAGCCTTCTTCTTCGGGGCGGCCTTCTTCTTCGTCGTCTTCTTCGCAGCCTTCTTCTTGGCTGGCTTCTTGGCGGCCTTCTTCTTGGCCGGCTTCTTTGCTGCCTTCTTCTTTGCGGTCTTCTTGGCAGCCTTCTTCTTCGGGGCGGCCTTCTTCTTTGCGGTCTTCTTTGCAGCCTTCTTCTTGGGCGCAGCCTTCTTCTTGGCCGGCTTGCGTTTAGCTGCCTTCTTCTTCGGCGCCGGGGCCGGAGCCGCGGGCGTCATCATCGACATCATGTCTGCCATCATCTTGGTTTCTCCTGTCTGAGTTACCGTAACTGTTATGTTGCTTCTCTATGTGGCAGGTGGTGGCGGATCGTCAATTTTTTTTGGAACCTCTTGACAAACCCATTCCTCCTGCTGCCTGCATTGTAGCCACGTTTGCCGGATTTGCAAGATTTCGCCACTACTTCCGGCACTTGGAAACGCGACTGTTGCGATTTCGCACACGCTTCCGAAGCGCGTTTTTTCTTCAATTGCGGAATTGATTGCGCGTTTTCGCGACGCGCGATTCGATGCCGTCGCGTGCGTGGAACTCAGGGCAGCGTTTGTTCGTCGGCGAAGAGATCGGCGACACGTTCGCGGCGGCGCACGACATGCACGGCGGCGCCGTCGACCATCACTTCGCAGGCGCGGGGTCGCGTGTTGTAGTTGGAGCTCATCGCCATGGCGTAGGCGCCTGCAGCGCCCACCGCCAGCAGGTCGCCGGGTGCCAGCGACAGCGAGCGATCGAGCGCCAGGAAGTCGCCGCTCTCGCAGACCGGGCCGACGACGTCCCATTGTCGTTCGCCGCCGACACGGGGACGCACCGCATCGACCGGATGCCATGCGTCGTAGAGCGCCGGGCGCAGCAGGTCGTTCATCGCCGCATCGACGATCGCGAAGTTCCTGGCGGTGCCGGGCTTGAGGTACAGGACGCGGGTGAGCAGCACGCCCGCGCTGCCCACGATGCGCCGGCCGGGTTCGAACAGCAGCCGCTCGCTGCGGCCCTTGAAGACGTCCCGCAGCATCGCCGCGTAGTCGTGCAGCGTGACCGGCGTCTCGTCGCGATAGCGTATGCCGAGGCCGCCGCCCAGGTCGATGTGCTGCAGCACGATGCCGTCGGCGCGCAGGCGGTCGACCAGGTCCAGCAGCTTCTCCGCCGCCTCGCGATACGGGCCGATCTCGGTGATCTGCGAACCGATGTGGATGTCGATCCCGTGGACCGCGATGTTTGGCATCCGGGCTGCCCGGCGGTAGAGCGCAGGCGCGTCGGCGAAGGCCACGCCGAACTTGCTTTCCTTCAATCCCGTGGCGATGTACGGATGCGTCTTCGGGTCCACATCCGGGTTGACGCGGAAGCTGACGGGCGCGCGCTTGCCGATGCGCGCTGCCACCGCATCGAGGCGATCAAGCTCGCCTTCGGACTCGACGTTGAAACACAGGATGCCGCGCGCAAGGGCCTCGGCCATTTCGGCTTCGGTCTTGCCCACGCCGGAGAACACTACCTTGGCGGGGTCGCCACCGGCGGACAGCACGCGCGCGAGTTCCCCTCCCGACACGATGTCGAAGCCGCTGCCCAGGTTCGCCAGCAGCTTCAGGATGGCCAGGTTGGAGTTGGCCTTCATCGCGTAGCAGACGAGGCTGGGCAGCCCGGCAAACGCCGTCGTGAAGTCGCGGAACGAGCCCTCGATGGACGCGCGCGAGTAGACGTAGCACGGCGTGCCGAAGCGGCGCGCGATCTCCTCGAGGGATGCGCCGTCCAGGGCGAGCGCCCCGTCGACGCGTGCGAGCCCGCTCATTTCGCGGGCTCGGCCGGTTTCGGCGGCTCCGGCAGCTTGAGCGGTCCCTTCTGGCCGCACGCCGCGAGGGTGAGGGCGAGCGCGAGGGCGGTGGCGGCGAGCCGCGGGGCGCGTATCATCCCCGCCATTATGAACGAGACGGATTTCCACCGGTCCGTGGACGGCGTGATGGCGCGCATCGAGCGCTCGCTCGAGGACTCCGCGTCGCTCGA
>JANNNM010000132.1:0-2144 GCA_031398535.1 Betaproteobacteria bacterium
CGCGTTGCCCAGCGTATGACCATAACCACGCTCGAACGGCTCCATCACCACCTTGGCGTGGAACGGCGACGTCGATTGCACGTCGATGATGCGCGGCTTCAACAGAACATTGCTCTGCATGCGAAATCCTCTTGCGAATCCGGAGGGGGCGCCGGAATTGCGCGACTGCCTGGGTGCGGTTTACTTCGAGTACAGTTCGACGACCAGGCTTTCGTTGATGTCCTGGCCGAATTCGGAACGCTCGGGCGCGCCCTTGAAGGTGCCGGTCATCTTCTTGGCGTCGACTTCGACCCACGAAGGAAGGCCAACCTTCTCGGCAAGCTGCAGCGCGTCGACGATGCGCAGCTGCGCCATCGACTTCGCGGTGACGCTGACCACGTCGCCTGCCTTCAGGATGGCGGAGGGCACGTTCAGCGAACGGCCGTTGACCATGATGGCGCAGTGCGTGACCAGCTGCCGTGCTTCGGCGCGCGTGGAACCCAGGCCCATCCGGTACACCACGTTGTCGAGTCGGGACTCGAGCAACTGGAGCAGGTTGGTGCCCGTGGAGCCCTTGCGACGCTGGGCTTCGGCGAAGTAACGACGGAATTGACGCTCGAGAAGACCGTACATGCGACGGAGCTTCTGCTTCTCGCGCAACTGGTTGCCGTAATCCGACATACGCATGCCGGATTTCACGCCGTGCTGGCCGGGTTTGGTTTCCAGTTTGCACTTGGAGTCGAGCGAACGACGCGCGCTTTTCAGGAAAAGGTCAGTGCCTTCCCGTCGCGCCAGCTTGCATTTGGGTCCGAGATATCGAGCCACGTTAGCTATCCTAAGTTGCAAAAAATATTGTTAGATGCGACGGCGCTTGGGCGGCCGGCATCCGTTGTGCGGCACCGGCGTGACGTCGGTGATGCTCGAGATCTTCATGCCCAGCGCGTTCAGCGCGCGGACCGCCGATCCGCGGCCCGGGCCGGGGCCCATGATCCGCACTTCGAGGTTCTTGACGCCACACTCCGCCGCGGCACGGCCGGCGGCTTCGGCCGCGACCTGCGCTGCGAACGGGGTCGACTTGCGCGAACCCTTGAAGCCCGCGCCACCCGACGTTGCCCATGAAAGCGCATTGCCCTGGCGATCGGTGATCGTGATGATCGTGTTGTTGAAGGAGGCGTGGATGTGCGCGATGCCTTCGGTCACGTTCTTCTTGACCTTCTTGCGCGCGCGAGCCGCGGTTGCCTTCTGGGACGGTTGCTGTGCCATCGTCGTATTTCCTCAAACCTTCGAATTAGTACGGGCCGTGAAGCGGGCGCCTTACTTGGTCACGCCCTTGGCAAGCGCGACGGTACGGCCCTTCTTCGGACCCTTGCGGGTACGGGCATTGGTGCGGGTGCGCTGGCCGCGGACCGGCAGGCCCTTGCGGTGACGCGAGCCGCGGTAGCAGCCGAGATCCATCAGCCGCTTGATGCTCATCGTGTTCTCGCGACGAAGATCGCCTTCGACGGTGAACTTGCCCACCTGCTCGCGGATCTTGTCCATTTCACTGTCGGACAGGTCCTTGACCTTGGTCGCCGGCAGGATGCCGGTGACGGCGCAGATCTTCTTTGCGCGCGTGGGGCCGATGCCGTAGATCGCCTGGAGCGCGATCACGGTGTGCTGGTGGTTCGGAATGTTGACGCCTGCAATACGGGCCATATGCTTAACCTGTCGTTATCTGGTGGTGACGTGCCACATCAACCCTGGCGCTGCTTATGGCGCGGGTCCGTGCAGATCACGCGCACAACACCGTTGCGGCGGATGATCTTGCAATTGCGGCAGATCTTTTTTACCGAAGCCAAAACTTTCATCATTCACTCCGTTTTTCTATTTCGCGCGGAAGGTGATCCGCGCCCGGGACAGGTCGTAAGGCGAGACTTCCACCGTTACCTTGTCGCCCGGCAAGATCTTGATGTAATGCATCCGCATCTTCCCCGAGATATGTCCCAGCACCACATGCCCGTTTTCGAGCTTCACGCGGAACGTGGCATTGGGCAGCATCTCGACGACTTCGCCCTGCATCTGAATCGTGTCTTCTTTCGCCATCAGCGCGTCGGCAGTCCGCCCTTGAAATTGGCCTTCTTGAGAAGGCTTTCATACTGCTGCGACATGAGATAGGCCTGCACCTG
>JANNNM010000138.1:0-1556 GCA_031398535.1 Betaproteobacteria bacterium
GCGATGTACATCGCGCGCACGTTGAGGTTGAAACTGAAGTCCCAGTCCTTTTCCTTGCATTCCAGCACGGTGCCGTGGTGCACATAGCCGGCGCAGTTGAAGAGGATGTCGAGTGCGGGCAGCTCGCCGATCAGTGCGCGGACGGCGGCGTCGTCCAGCACGTCCAGCGGCCGCGTCGTGATGTTGGCCACCCCCTTGAACTGGTCGAGCAATTTCGCGTTGACGTCGGTGGCCACCACCGACGCGCCGGCCGCCGCCATCTGCATCGCGCTGGCGAAGCCGATGCCCTGGCCCGCTGCGGTGATCAATGCGGTTTTGCCCGCAAGTCGTCCTGCCATGCTCATTTCTCCTTGGATCGCTTCTTCGATGGGTCAGCGCAGCGCGGGCCGCAGGCTCCTGGCCGGGTCCGCCCAGTTGCTGTTGGGCACGTGCGAGAACCAGCCGGGACGCCCCGGGTCGCGGTCGTAAGGATAGCCGCCCAGTTCCTTGTACAGCTCGTGATATTGCGCCAGCCTGGCGCGGTCGAGTGACACGCCCAGGCCCGGCGCGTCCGGCACCCGGATGCCGCCATTGACGTATTTCATCAGGCCGCCGGTGATCACGTCGTCCTTCAGGTGATGGTAGTGCGCGTCGGCCGCGTAGCCGAGATTGGGCACGACAGCGCCCATGTGCAGCATCGAGGCCAGCTGGATGCCCAGTTCGCCGGAGCTGTGCACCGCCACGCCGAGGCCCATCGTTTCGCACACGGCGGCGGCCTTGATGCACGGCCGGATGCCGCCCCAGAACGTGGTGTCGAGCAGGATTACGTCCACGCCGCCATGCTGGATGTTGCTGGCCAGCTGCTCAAAATTGACGACCACGGTGTTGGTGGCGATCGGCAGCGGCACGAAATCCTTCAATCGCTTCATCTGCGGCATGCCCCACACGGGGTCCTCGAAGTAATCGTTGCGGATGTCGAGGATGTTGTTGCCGAACTCGATCGCGTCGGAGAGCGACAACGCGCAATTGGGGTCGTAGCGGAAGCGTTCGCCGGGCAGCGCCGCCGCGACCGCACGGTAGCAGGCAAGCTCATGCGCCGGCGGATACACGCCGCCCTTCAGCTTGTGCGACGTGAAGCCGTGCTTGGCCTTCAATTCAATGGCATTGGCGGCCAGCTGCTTCGGCGTGCGCACCTCGCCCTTGCCCGACACCGGGTCGGCATAGCGGAAGAAGAGATAGCTCGCGAACTCGACCGCGTCGCGCAGCTTGCCGCCCAGCAATGCATGCACGGGCACGCCCAACTTCTGGCCCATGATGTCGAGGCACGCGAACTCGAGCGCCGCATGCAGTTGCGTGCGGTTGTTGTAGAGGCTGGCGGTGGGGTTGCAGATCTTGAGGCGCATCGCCTCGAGCTGGAATACATCGTGTCCCGCAAGATAGGTGGCCAGGCCCGCGAACGCGCGCGTGGCATCCTCGCCGCCGCCGCCCATCTCGCCCAACCCGACGTACCCGTCGCTGGTCTCGACCTCGACAACGGTGCGCACGAAGCGCCCCCAGTGGGCGCCATTGCTGTGCAG
>JANNNM010000200.1:0-7162 GCA_031398535.1 Betaproteobacteria bacterium
CAGCGTGGAGCCATCCGCCGTGGAAGTCGACAGCAGCGGGATCTTGCCGGCAAGGCCCGCCTGCTTGTACTGCCGGATGAAATTCACGCCGAGTCCGCCCGGATAGAACACGTACACGGCGTCGGGATTCTTCGCGGCCACCTGCGCCAGTTCGGCGGAGAAGTCGGGCTGGGTCAGCGGCGTGTAGATCTCGTCGATCACCTCGCCCTTGTAGAAGCGCTTGAAGCCGGCGATGAAATCCTTGCCCGCCTGGTAGTTGGGCGCCATGCCGATGACCTTCTTGTAGCCCTTGTCGGTGGCGTACTTGCCCACCACCTCGGCCTGGTTGTCGTTCTGCCAGGACACGACATACGAGAACGGCGAGCACTGCGCACCGGCAATGGGCGCCGGGCCGGCATTGGAGCCGATCAGGAACACCTCCTTGTCGACGATCTTCTTGTTCACCGCCATCATCACGTTGGAGAACGTGACGCCGGTGATGATGGGCACGCCGTCCTTCTCGATCAGCTTGTCGACGATCTGTGTGGCCACCTCGGGCTTCAACTGACTGTCCTCGCGAAGGATCGTGACCGGCACGCCACCCAGCTTGCCGCCGTTGCGCTCCACCACCATCATGAAAGCGTCGTACTGGTCCTGGCCCAGAGCGCCCTGCGGACCGGAAAGTTCGGCCATGAAGCCGATCTTGATCGGGGCCTGCGCCAGGGCCGTCCCTGTGGAGAACATCGCCGCCAGCGCCATCGCCAGCATCGGTCGAGTGAATTTCATGACACCTCCGGAAGAAGAACAATTCGCGTCGCGATTCTACGCGGCAAACCGGACCTGCGGGAACGCCCTGCTGGCCGGCGCTTTTCAGGCCGCCGCCACCGGGCCCGGATCGAGCTTCACACAGACATTCGACAACTCGCTGTAGAACTCCAGTGAATGCACGCCGCCCTCGCGGCCGATGCCAGAGCGGCCCGACCCGCCGAAGGCGGTGCGCAGGTCGCGCAGGAACCAGCTGTTGACCCAGACCACGCCCACCTTGAGCCGCGCCGCCACCCGATGCGCGCAGGACAAGTCACGAGTGTAGACCGAGGCCGCCAGGCCGTAGCGGGTATCGTTGGCGAGGCGCACGGCCTCTTCTTCCGTGTCGAAAGGCATCACGTGGCAGCAGGGGCCGAAGATCTCCTCCTGCACCACCCGGGCGGTTTGCGGCAGGCCGGTCCAGACGGTGGGCTCGATCCACGAGCCGCCCGCCAGCGACCCGGGCATCGCGGGGATGCCTCCGCCACACACCGTCTGCGCGCCTTCGTGACGGGCCAGCGCGTAGTAGGACAGCACCTTCTGCTGGTGCTCCGCCGAGATCAGCGGGCCCAGGTTGGCGCCATGGTCGTAGGGGTCGCCCGGCCGCATCGTCGCCGCGGCGGCATGCAACCGGCCCACCACGGCCTCGAACAGCGGCCGCTGCACATAGACCCGCTCGGTGCCGAGGCACACCTGCCCGGTGTTCTCGAACACAGAGCGGACGAGACCAGCCATGACCACGTCGAGATCCGCATCGGCGAAGATCAACGCCGGATTCTTGCCGCCCAGTTCCATCGACACGGCCTTGATGTCGTCGGCGGCGGCCTTGATGATGGCGGCCCCCGTGCGCGTCTCGCCGGTGAACGTGATGGCATTCACGTCCGGATGCGTCGTGAGGAATTCGCCGGCGGAACCGGGGCCGAAGCCATGCACGACGTTGTAGACGCCGCGCGGCACGCCCACCGCGTTCATCACTTCGCCCAGCAACGTGGCGGTGGCCGGGGTTTCCTCCGACGGCTTCACCACCACCGTGTTGCCGCAGGCCAGCGCGGGCGCCACCTTCCACGTCATCAGCAGCAGCGGCAGGTTCCATGGGCAGATCACGGCCACCACGCCTTTCGGGCGCCGCAACGCATAGTTCAAGCCCGGCTTGCCGTCGGGGGTGGTCATCGTGAAGCATTCCGTCGGCACGTTGCGCACCATGTCGGCGAACACACGGAAGTTGGCGGCGCCGCGCGGGATGTCGAGGTGCGATGCAAGATGCTCCGGCTTGCCGGTGTCGGCGATTTCGGCGGCGAGGAAGTCGACTTTCCGCGCATCGATGGCGGCCGCCACCGCCGCCAGCATGTCGGCACGCTGCGGCAACGTGAGCTTGCTCCACGGTCCGTCGAGCGCTGCCCGCGCCGCGCGGACGGCGGCATCCACGTCGTCGCGGCCGGCCTCGCTGACCTGCGCGATCGTGGCACCGGTGACGGGATTGACGTCGGGAAACCACTTCCCGCTGCCCGCGCGGTAAGCGCCGTCGATGAAGTTGAGAAGTCGGGCGTCCGTGTCAGTCATCGCAATGGTCTCGTTCTGAAATCATTCGGGTTCGGGGTCACCTGCGGTGAGGTGATCCCACATGCGTTCGATGATGCGGCCCCCCAGTGTCGCGCGCTGCACGCATTCGTCGTGCCGCAGCACCACGGCGTCTGCCAGCAAGCCCGCAGCACGGATGTCGAGCTCGAGGCGCGCGGCGTCCTCGAGATACCAGCACAGCACCACCGCCAGCGGTAGCGAGGCCGCCGCCAGCACGGCGCCATTGCCGCGCATCACCAGTGCCGCGCGCGGACCCAGCGTTGTTGCCAACGCGTGCGCGGCCGCATCGTCGCGCAGCAACTGTGGATCGTCCCACAGTGCGATGCCCGCGTGAAAGTAGCTGCCGAAACCGTGGCGCGGAAGTGGTGTCAGCCGCGCAGTGCCAAGCGTCATCACGCTGCGCGGCATCGCGCGCACCACGGCGTGCACTTCGGCGCGTTGCCGGTAGATCTGCTGGTGGATGCGCACTTCGCCCAGCACGCCGTCGGGCAATGCGCCCTCGACGGGCACCACGACGCCGGGCTCATCCGCGCCGATCAAGCCCATCGGTTGCGCCGCGCACACCAGGAAATGCGTGGCATCGAGACGCTCGCTGCAGTGGCCATACGCGTGTGCCAGGCCGTGCCGCCCCAGCGCCCGCGCGGCGCGGCGCACGCGGCGCTGTACGGCCGCGGCCGGCACGGGGATCGCCATCACGTACGAAATTCGGGGATGTCGGGCTTGCTGCCCCACATGCAGAACGACGAAGGCACCAGCGGAAACTGGCGCGGACGATGGTCCGCTTCCTGCTCCGCCGTGATGTGCCGCACGCCGGTCGAGTATTCGAACACCATGCCATCCGGCCCTTCGAAGTAAACGAACGAGGCACCCGACGTCGGATGCCGTCCCGGGCCGAATACGACGCGCACGCCTGCTGCCTGCAGCCGATACCAGGCGCGCATCACGTCGTCGATGCTCTCCACCTGGTGATTGACGTGCTGCACCCCCGGGCGCGGCGACGGAAACAGCGCGATCCTGTGATGGACGGGATCGATGCGCAGCAGGGCCGAGGTGCCGATGCGATCGCTGACGCGCGCGCCCAGCACGCCGGTCCAGAAACCTTCGTCACGCACCGGGTCGGTCGAGCGCAGGCCGATATGCGAGAAGCCGGTGATGCCCGCATCCACAGTCGGGAAATGGCGCTTGCCGCTGTGGTGCGGCTGCACGACGAGATCGATGCGGTTGCCGGAGAGATCGTTGAAGTGGATGAAGGATTGCACGCGGCGCTGCGCGCAGGCATCCGCACCACCGCGCGTGACCTTGACGTCGGATTGCTCGAGGAAGGCCGCGGCATGGTCCAGTTCCGCCGCATTGCGCAACTCGAAGCCTGTCGTATGGTCCGCCGGATCGCCGTCGAAATACACAAGCGTATGGTCGCGGCCGTCACTGCGGAAATAGCGCGCGCCGGCCTCCTCGCGCGCCAGTTCGAGGCCCACCACTTCGCGGGCGTAGCGCGTGGCGCCATCGAGGTCGCGGGTGCCCAGGCGCACGTAACGGATGTCGAGGAGGTTGACCATGAAATGTTCCGGCGCAGGAAAGGAGCGGGTCAGCGCATTCTACTTGCCGATGCAGAACCGGCTGAAGATTTCCCCCAACAAGTCATCCGCCGTGAACTTGCCGGTGATCGCTGCCAGCGCCTGCTGCGCACCGTAGAGCTCCTCCGCGAACAGCTCCACCGGTGGCGGTTGCGTGCGCAGATGCGCGGCGGCGGCATCGAGATGAACCTGCGCGTCGAGCAGCGCTGCCACGTGCCGTTCGCGCGCCAGGAACACGTCCTCGCCGACTGCCGTAGCCCCCGTCACCGCACGTACCTCGACTTCCAGCAACGCCAACCCCTCGCCGGACTTCGCCGACAGCCACACGTGGCGGCGTGGCGTGCCGTCGTCGTGGCGCGTCACCGCCGTCGGCGGCACGGCGGCCAGGTCGGTCTTGTTGTGGACGACGATGCGTGGCAGCGTGGCCGGCAGGCGCGCCAGCAACGCCGCATCGTCCGGGTCGAGCGCGTCCTCCGTGGCCCGTGCATCGACCAGCACCAGCGCCAGGTCCGCGCGCGCCACGGCCGCCCACGTGCGCTCGATGCCGATGCGTTCCACTTCGTCGACCGCGTCACGCAGGCCCGCCGTGTCGATGATGGTCAGCGGAATGCCGGCCAGTTCCACCTGCCGCTCCACCGTGTCGCGCGTGGTGCCGGCGATCGGCGTGACGATGGCGGCGTCCTCGCCAGCCCAGCGATTGAGGAGGCTCGACTTGCCGACATTGGGCCGTCCCACCAGCACGACGGTCAGCCCCGCCCGCAACAGCGCGCCGGTGCGCGCGCGCGTCAGCGCGGTGGCCACGCGCGCGCCAATGGTCGCGAACTTCGATGCCACGCCACCAGCGCGCAGGAACTCGATGTCCTCCTCCGGAAAGTCGAGCGTGGCTTCGGTGTACATCCGCAGGTCGATCAGCGCGGACACCAGTGCGTTCACTTCGGCCGAGAACGCGCCGGAGAGGCTGCGCGCCGCAGCGCGGGCGGCGGTGCCGGTGGCGGCTTCGATCAGGTCGGCCACGCTTTCGGCTTCGACAAGGTCCAACTTGCCGTTCAGGAACGCGCGCTTCGTGAATTCACCCGGTTGCGCGATGCGTGCGCCCAGTTCCACGCAGCGCGCGAGCACAAGACGCAACACGGCCGGGCCGCCATGGCCCTGCAGTTCGAGGATGGATTCGCCGGTGTAGGAGTGCGGCGCGGGAAAGTACAGCGCCAGACCGGCATCGAGCGGCGCGCCGTGCGCATCGCGGAACGTGGCGACGGTGGCCTGCCGCGCGACGGGCATGCGGCCCAGCACGCCGTGCATCAGGGACGCGAGATCGCCGCCGGACACGCGCACCACGCCGATGCCGCCGCGACCCGGCGGAGTCGCGATCGCGGCGATGGTTTCAGGGATATTGGCGGGCGCGGACATCGCGCAATCATTGTAGGCGAGGCTCGTCCGTGCGCGAACAAAGGGGTCAGGGTCAGGCCCCTTTTTTACCGCCGCTTCGCGACCTTCTCGGCGGCTTCCTTTTCCAGCACGTGATTCATCCGTGCCTGTTGCGCGATCTGCAGGATGTTGTTGACGAGCCAGTACAGCACGAGGCCCGACGGGAAGAAGATGAACAGCACCGAGAAGGCGATCGGCATGATCTGCATGATCTTGGCCTGCATCGGGTCGGTGATGGGCGTGGGCGAGAGCTTCACCTGCAGGTACGCGGTGATCGCGTAGAGCACCGGCAGCACGAAGTACGGGTCCGGCGCGGACAGGTCCTTGATCCAGAGGATCCACGGCGCCTGCCGCAGTTCCACGGCGGACAGGAGCACCCAGTACAGCGCAATGAAGACGGGGATCTGCACGAGGATGGGCAGGCAGCCGCCCAACGGATTGATCTTCTCCGTCTTGTACATCTCCATCATCTTGATCTGCAGCTGCTGCTTGTCGCCTTTGTACTGCTCCTGCAGCGCCTTCATCTTGGGGCCCAGGATCTTCATCTTGCCCATCGAGCGCGCGGCGGCGGCGTTCAGCGGATAGAAGGCGGCCTTGATCATGATGGTCATGACCACGATGGCCCAGCCCCAGTTGCCGATGATGCCGTGCAGCCATTTGAGCAGCCAGAAGAGCGGTGCCGCCAGCACGGTGAAGATGCCGTAGTCGACGACGAGATCGAGGCCCTTCGCGGTCTTGGCCAGCGTTTCCTGGTCCTGCGGGCCCACATACAGCGGCACGCGCACGCCACCGGTGGCGCCCGGCGCGATGGCTTCCACCGGCACCTTCAACCCGACGATGTAGAGGCCGTTGTCGAGCTTGTTGGTGAAGAATTCGCGCTGCAGCTTGCTGTCGTCCGTCGGCAGCCATGCCGCGACGAAATAGTGCTCGATCATTCCCACCCAGCCGTTGTCGGCGGTCTTCTGGTACGGGATCTTGCGCGTCGGGTCGGCGGCCAGCTTGTCGATTTCGCTGAAATCCACCTTCTTGAAGTTGTCGACCGTGTTGTAGACGACCGGGCCGACATACGACGCCGGCGCCATCGAGCTCTGCACGACCGCCTGCTTGGTGTCGCGCGTCAGCTGGAAGTACGCGGTGGGCGCGATCGGCGCGGTGCCGTTGTTGGTGATGTCGAACCTGGCGTCGATCACATAGCTGCCGCGATTGAACGTGAGCACCTTCACGATCTTGTCGCCATTGGGGGCCACGGCCTGCATGCGGAGCTCGAGCTTGTCGACACCCGGCGTCAGCTCGCGCGGGCCGGGCAACACTTCGAACGGCGTGTGGTGATTGGGCATGCCCTCGCCCAGCAACCCGGCCTGCGCGACAAACGTGCGCTCCGGCGACCGCTGCAGCGCGTTGTACGGCTTGCTCATGTCCGTAGCATCGCGGTGGCGATCGAGCGCCACCAGCGAGATGACACCACCTACGGTATCGATCCCCGCGGTAAAGAGATCGGTGCGGATGGTCACGCGCTGCGAGGCCGGCACGGCACCGGCGCGGTCGACGGGCGGCACGCCCGCGGCGGGCGCAGCGGGCACGCCCGGTGTGCCCTGCGGGATCACCGCCGAGGCCGGCGGCAGGTCCTTGGCCGGCGGCGCGGCCTGGCCGGGCACGGGGGCGGCGGCCTTCTGCACGACGGCAGACGGCGGCGCGTGTTCCTTCTGCCACGCCTCCCACAGGAAGAGCAGCGAAAAGGAAAACACGACAAACAGGATGATGCGTTGGGTATCCATCGGGATCGCGGTCACCGGCGCTGTTGG
>JANNNM010000217.1:0-10312 GCA_031398535.1 Betaproteobacteria bacterium
GCAGCAAGCCGTTATACTGTGGCACTTTAAGCAGCGATGCCTCCCGCCATCACCGCATCCATTACCGCGGCAGTCACACTCTTTTTCAGAGTAGTGTGAGTGACCAAAATTGTTCGTTTCCTCCCCGGTTGTTAGGTAATAGGTCTATGACTGACCCGCAAACCAAGCCTGCTACGGCAACAAAAAGTCGCTCGGCCGAACCCGCCATGATCGAGGCCATCGGGCTGAGCAAGTTCTACGGCGCATTCGCTGCCGTCAACAATGTTTCCTTCCGCGTGAACCAAGGCGAGCTCGTTGCGTTTCTCGGCCCCAACGGTGCTGGCAAAAGCACGACCATGAAACTGCTCACCGGCTACCTCTCTCCTTCCGAGGGGATTGCCCGCGTCGCCGGTCACGATATGAACACCGACCGTCTGGCTGGCGCCGAGAAGCTTGGTTACCTGCCGGAAAACGGTCCGCTCTATCCCGACATGACGCCGCATTCGCTGCTCGAATTTTTCGCCGACGCCCGCGGTATCACCGGCAAGCGGAAAGAAGATCGCATCGATGCGGTCATTGATCTCTGCATTCTGTCGAGCGTGGTCTACAAGCCGATCAGCAAGCTCTCGAAAGGTTTCCGTCAGCGCGTCGGCATGGCTCAAGCTCTGTTGCATGAACCCGATGTGTTGATCATGGACGAACCGACGGCGGGCCTCGATCCGAATCAAATTTTGGAAGTGCGGCGCACCTTGCGGCGGATCAGCGAAACGAAAACGATCCTCCTCTCGACGCACATCTTGCAGGAAGTGGGGCAGCAAGCTCACCGCACCGGTGCAGCCGCTTGAAGTCACCTTGCGTACGGACAAGAGCATCTGGCTGCGGGACCAGTCCACCAACGTCCCCGCCACACGCGTCGGCCGCGAGGAACTGGTGCTGCGCGTGCTGGCCAAGCAGGGCAAGCAGGAGCAGCCGGTGGTCATCGCCGCCGACAAGGGCGCGCGCTACGACGACGTGCTCGAACTCCTCGACCTGATGCAGAAGAACGGCGTGCGCAAGGTGGGGCTGCTGGCGAAGCCGCCGGCAAGCTGACGTCTTCGTGCCCATACGTTCCGAACGGCCGCGGAAGGCGCGCCAGCTCAAGGGCAAGTGGTTGGCCCTGGCGCTGGCCCTCGCGGTGCAACTGGGCTTCCTTGCGGTGATGGTGTTTTCCGTCACGTGGCAGAACAAGCCGCCACAGGCCATTTCCGCCGAGTTGTATGCGCCGCCGTCGAAGTCGTCCGTCGCCGAGCCTGCGCCACCGGCCCCTGTACCACCTCCTGTCGTGCCGCCGCCGGTGGTGCCGCCCCCCACGCCCGTGCCCACGCCGCCCACGCCGCCCGCGCCGGTGCCGAAGGCGGTGCCGAAGGCGGTGCCGGCACCGGCCCCCAAGGTCGAGCGCCCCGACCCGAAGGCCGCCGACATCGCGTTGAAGGCCAAACAGGAAGACGAGCGCCGCAAGAAGGCCGAGGCCGAGCGCAAGGACGCCGACAAGAAGGCGCGCGACGCCAAGGAGGCGGAGGACAAGCGCAAGCTCGAGGAACGCCGCAAGGCGGATGAGAAGCGCACGGCGGAAGTCCGCGAACGCCAGATGCGCGAGACGGAAGCCCTCCGCGCGCAGGCCGACCGCGAAGCCCAGTCGCGCGCGCAGGCCGAGAAGAGCGCTGCCGAAGCCTCGGCACGCGCCAAGGCCGAAGCCGACTGGATCCGCCGCATCCAGGCCAAGGTGAAGGGCAATGTGATCGTGCCCGCCGAACTGGCCGGCAACCCTGAGGCGATCTTCGACGTGGTGCAACTGCCCACGGGCGAGATCATCGAGGCCACGCTGCGGAAGTCGAGCGGATCGCGGGCCTACGACGATGCGGTGCAGCGCGCGATCCTCAAGTCCTCGCCGCTGCCGCGTCCGGAACGGCCCGATCTCTTCCAGCGCACGCTGGCGTTGAAGTTCCGCCCGCAGGACTAACGCTAGACCCGGCTCTTTTTTTCCACGATCTGGATCGTGGCCCAGCTCCAGTCGGCGCGTTGCTCGACCAGCTGCCGCAGCGCGACCGTGTAGATGGAGCGCCCGGTGGTGAGGATGACGCTGCGGCCCTCGGAGTACTCCTGCGTGGGCACGATCAGCGTCTTGACCGCGAGCGGCTTGTCGGGCCGCGATGGCGGCGGCAGGTACAGCCCGTGGAAGCGCGCGCCGACGGTGGAGACATCGATGCCGTCCACGACGAAGCCCATGTCGTCCTTGGGCTGGCGCACGGCATGCAGCGTGACCGGGACCATGCGATCGGCGATGATCGACATGCCGGCCTCGACCTCGTCGTTGTTCACCTTGTTCAACCGGCGTACCACGCCAAGTGCCCAATCGGTGAGATCGGATTGCCGCACCGCCACCAGCGCGCCCAGCGCCAGTGATTGGCCGATACCGCCCGACGCGGCGATGCGCAGGCCCGCGATGCTGCGGTCCTTGACCTGCCACATCGGATCGGAGAACGACGACAGGCTGGCCGCGAGGGAATCGTGCTCGTCAGGCACGCGCCGTTTCATCCGCGACGCTTCCGCGACCGCATAGACCTCGATTTGTTCCGACCCGGGCATCTCGGGCGAAGCGTCGGCGTCGCTTTGCATCAGCTCGTGCGAGATCCGCGACAACCCGATGCGTACCTTGGCCGCCACCGCGCAGGCGATGCGCGGGTCGCGGCGCAATTCAGCGTTGAGGTTGGGCGAGACCGACGGGCTGACCTTTTCCAGGATCGCGATGCGCAATTGATTGATGGGGCCGGCAGGGCCCTGGTCCGTCTGCTCGGCCTGCCGCAATGAGGCGATGGCGCGCTCGAGCTGGTCGGCCAGCGGCGTCGTGTCGAGGTAGCGCAGCATCGACCCGGAATCGTTGCCGGTGCGGCGCGCGAGGCCCGTCTTGCCGGCGATGTCGACGAAGAAACCTTCGGGCGAGCGCGGCACGCTGTCCATCTGCAGGCGACGGCTCCATGCCCGCAACTGGGACATGGCCCAATCGAGCTGCGGCGGCGACATGTTGCCGGTGTTGAGCTGGTGCATCAGCAGTACATAGAGATATTCCTGCTCGACCGTCCACGGCGTGGCGTTGGGCCCGCCGCTGGGCATTACTGCGGGCAGGCGCTCGACACCCAGCTCGGAGGCACGCAGGTAGGTGCGGTGGAGATCCATCCACTTGCCGGGGATCCAGCGCTCGTAGCGGAACACGCGCAGCTTGGCGTCGGTGCCGTAGTAATGGACGAGGCGCGCGAAGAGCAGCGGCGTCAGCGGCTTCCAGCGCGCGTTGGCGCTTTGGCGCAGGGCTTCCTCAAGGGCCGTCTGGTAGGCAAAGATGAAGCCCTGCGAAAGATCGTAGATGGCCTGCCAGATACGCTCGGCCAGCTTGGGCGCGCTGTCGTGGTTCTCGACGTATTGCTTGATGAGCTGGCGGCGGTCGGCGCCCAGCGCAGCGTCGAGGAACTCGATGGCCTGCACCCGCGCGAGATCGACCGGCTTGCGCGACTGGCGCATGCCGTCGAACGCAAGCATGACCTGCTGTTGGCGGCCGATGACATCCTGCGCGGGCAGCTGGCGCAGCCAGGCCGAGATGGCGCGCGCCGACACCAGCGGATCGGCTGCGTCCTTCGTACCGGTGGTCAGGAAACCGAACATCGAGCCTCGCGGTCTATCCCCGGTTGCAGAAGCGGCGGTGAGCCGCACCGACATCGTCGCGCGAATGGCGCGCCGCGCGGACTGCAGAAAGGGGAACCTTCATTTATAGCGCAAAACAATCGGCCGCGCAAAAATGGGGCGCTGGTCGGCTAAGATCGAATGCTTGATCCTTCCCATGGCAGAATTCATTTCCCACGGTTCAATGCCTCAACAATTTTGAAAGACATCAGGATGTTCAGCACAACAAATCGTCGTTCGAGCACCATGAGACTTACGTTGCAATCACCCCGGCGGATGCTGGTCACGGTTGCCTGCGGAATCTTTGCGGTAGTTGCAACGACGGCAACCGTTGCCCAAACCACCCCCAGTCCTACAACTTCACAAGGAATAAGCAAGTTGGATGCCACGCCCAAGGAACTGAAAAAAATCGATGTAAAACAAGGATCTGGCAAAGAAGCTGTGTCAGGCAAACCTGTGATCGTCCACTACACCGGGTGGCTGTATGACCCGTCCAAGCCGGATGGCAAGGGCGCCAAGTTCGACAGTTCCCGTGATCGCCAGGTGCCCTTCGGGTTCTTCCTGGGCGGCGGAAAAGTGATCAAGGGCTGGGACGAAGGCGTGGTGGGCATGACGGTGGGCGGGCAACGCACGCTGATCATTCCGCCGTCCTACGGCTACGGCGAACGCGGTGCAGGCGGTGTGATCCCGCCCAACGCCACGCTCATTTTCGATGTCGAACTGATCGACGTGAAATAGTCCGGATGGCTTAGGCCCCGCCAACATGTTGCCCCGCGACAGCGCGACGCCCCTGAAGCGTCGCCTCGACTATCGGCCGCCCGCGTGGCTGGTCGACATGCTCGAACTCGAGTTCGACCTCGACCCGGAGGCAACGGAGGTCGTCGCGCACCTCGCGTTTCGCCGCAACCCCGACGCCCATCCGGGGGACTGCAACGCCCCGCTGGTGCTGGACGGCGAGCAGCAGGCCGAGGTCCGCGTCGAACTCGACGGGCAGGCGTTGCCGGCCAACCAATGGCACCAGGGCACCGGCACGCTCACCGTCACCGATGTCCCGCCCGCAGGCCGTCTCACCGTACGGTCACGCATCGCGCCCGGTCGCAACGTCGCGCTCGAGGGCCTGTTCGTGTCGTCCGGCGTGTTCTGCACGCAGTGCGAGCCTGAAGGTTTCCGCCGCATCACGTACTTTCCGGACCGGCCGGATGTGCTGGCGCGCTACACCGTCACGTTGCGCGCCCATCGCGCTGCGTTTCCCGTGCTGCTGTCCAACGGCAACCTGGTGGCCCAGGGCGTGCTGGACGACGGCCGGCACTACGCCAAGTGGGACGACCCGTTCCCGAAGCCTTCGTATCTCTTCGCGTTGGTCGCGGGAAAACTGGCGTCGCTGGACGATCACTTCACGACCGCGTCCGGGCGGCCGGTGGCGCTGAAGATCTACTCGACCCCCGCCAACCTGCCGCGCTGCCGCCACGCCATGGACGCGCTGAAGCGCGCGCTGCGCTGGGACGAGGAGCGCTTCGGCCGCGAGTACGACCTCGATGCGTTCATGATCTTCTGCGCCGATGACTTCAACATGGGCGCGATGGAGAACAAGGGCCTCAACATCTTCAACAGCCGGCTCGTGCTGGCGAACCCCGCCACGGCCACCGACGACGACTACGCAGCCATCGAGAGCGTCGTCGGCCATGAGTATTTCCACAACTGGACCGGCAATCGCGTCACGTGCCGCGACTGGTTCCAGCTGTCGCTGAAGGAAGGCCTCACCGTCTTCCGCGATCAGGAATTCTCGAGCGACTTGAACTCGCGCGCCGTGGAGCGCATCAGCGCTGTCGAGTTTCTTCGCCGCGACCAGTTCCCCGAGGACGCCGGCCCGATGGCGCACAACGTGCGGCCGGACGAGTACCTCGAGATCAACAATTTCTATACGTCCACCGTGTACGAGAAAGGCGCGGAAGTCATCCGCATGCAGTACACGCTGCTCGGCCGCGAGCGCTTCCGCCGCGGCATGGACCTGTACTTCGACCGGCACGATGGCGCGGCGGTCACCTGCGACGATTTCGTCAATGCGATGCAGGATGCGTCGGGCGTCGACCTTGCGAGATTCAAGCGGTGGTACAGCCAGGCCGGCACGCCGGTCGTCGATGTGCGAGCGCACTACGACGCGACCGCACGCACCTATGCGCTGGAGCTCGCGCAGCACACGCCCGCCACGCCCGGCCAGCCCGAGAAGTTGCCCTTCCACATTCCGTTTGCGGCGGGCCTGATCGGGGCCGATGGCCGTGACATTCCGCTGCGTTTCCCGCATGAGGCCGCGCCGGTCGGCACCACGCGCGTGCTCGATTTCGTCGAGGCGCGCCAGGTGTTCACGTTCGCCGGCATCGACGCGCCGCCGGTGCCGTCGCTGTTGCGCGGCTTTTCAGCGCCGGTGACGATCCACTTCGACTACGATGCGCAGCAGCTCGCGTTTCTCGCCGCGCACGACAGCGACCCCGTCAACCGATGGGACGCCGCACAGCGCACCTTCGTCGCCGCCATGCAGGCGCTGGCCGCTGATGGTTCGCGCGGCCGGACGCTGCAGCTTCCCGCGGCGCTAACCGAAGTGGTCCGCGCCCTGCTGGCCGACCACACCAGCGATCCGGCATTGCTGGCACAGGCCTTGACGCCACCGGACCCTGCCTACGTGGCGGCGCTGGAAAACATCCTCAATGTCGACGGCATCGTCGCGGCGCACCACTTCCTGCGCACGCAACTTGCGCGGGAACTGCGCGATGCCTTCACCCATCGCTTCAACGAGCGCCGCGTGCGCGCGCCCTACGCACCGACGCCCGACCAGACGGGCGCGCGCAAGTTGGCTAACGTCTGTCTCGAGTATCTCGGCGCGATCGACGATACTGCCGCGCGCGCGCTGGCCGTCGCGCACTTCGACGCGGCCGACAACATGACGGATACGATCGGCGCGCTGGCGTCCTTGCGCGACTCCGAAGCTGAAGCGCGTGAGCAGATCTTCGCGCGCTTCGAGGACAGGTGGCGCGACGAGCCGCTGGTGCTCGACAAGTGGTTCCGGGAACAGGCGCTGGCGTGGCGCGGGGATACGCTCGACCGTATTCGCGACCTGCTGGCGCACCCGCGCTTCAATGCCCGCAACCCAAATCGTGTCCGCGCACTGGTAGGCACTTTCACGCTGCGCAATTTTGCGCAGTTCAACGCTGCGGACGGCAGCGGCTACGCGTTCGCCGCCGACCAGGTGCTGGCGCTGGACGCCATCAACCCGCAGATCGCGGCATCGATCGCGGGCGCGTTCAACCTGTGGAAACGGTTCGAGGAGCCGCGCCGCGGCATGATGCAGGCGGCGTTGCAACGCATCGCGATCGCGCCCGGCCTGTCCCCGGACGTGACAGAAGTAGTTACAAGAACGCTGGCGGATTGAAGCAAGAGCGAGCAAAACGACGCGCGAGCGAGCGAAGCAACGCGGCGCAATGCAAAAGCGAGCGAAGCGATGCGCTCCCGCCCAGGAACTGAAACCATCGGCGTTAAGCGGCGTGAATCGCCGCTTCAACGGCGATATTTAGTACGTCGTCGCACGAAGCCCCCCGCCCGACGTCACCCCCCCAGCGACGACGCACTAACTACCAGTAGGTCTCGACAGTGACATGCCCCGGCTCCCTGCGCCGGTGCCTCCGCATCCCCCGCGCCGCCAGTACCGCCTGCACGTCGTCCACCATCGCCGGGTTCCCGCACAGCATCACATGCGAATTCTCCGGTGACATCGGCAACCCCGCCCGCGCCTCCAGCCGCCCATCCGTGATCGCCGCCGGAATGCGCCCGTCCAGCGCACCCGCGTGATGTTCACGCGTGACCATCGGCACATAAGTGAACGCCCCCGGATGCGCGTGCCCGATGTCTGAGATCTCCTGCTTGAACGAAAGCTCCTCCGCGATGCGCACGCCGTGGACCAGCACGATGCGCGAGAACCGCGACCAGGCTTCGTCCGTGCGCAGCATCGACAGGAACGGGCCGATGCCGGTGCCGGTGGCGATGCACCACAAGGCTTCGGCATCGGGCAGCTCGCCGATGCTGAAGAAGCCGTTGGCCCGCGGCGCCAGCCACACCGGTGCACCGACCGCCAAGGCCGCCAGCCGGGGCGTCAGCGGCCCTTCCGGCACCACGATGAAGTAGAACTCGTGCGGCTGCGTGCCGGGCGGGTTCACGAACGAATACGGCCGGCCGATCATCGGTTCGTTGTGCCCGGGGGGCGCCGGCAGCGCCAGCCGGCCGAACTGGCCGGCCACGAAGGTGACCTCCGGCGCGCTGACCTGCAGCGAGATGAGGTTGCGAGTCCAGTGCCGCAACCCTGCCACGCGCCCTTCAACCCATGCCACCATGAGAAACCTGTCCTTGCCGTCAAGTAAACTTCGCATTATGCCTACGCGCGTACCTGCCCCGACGATCATCGGACCCCGTGTCTACCTGCGCCCGCCCCACCGGCGCGACGCGGAGACCTTCATCGATGCTGCCAAGGGCAGCCTGCGCGCGCATGGGCGCTGGACCAGTGCGCCCGCCACGCGCGAACGCTTCACCGCCTATGTCGACCGCTATGCGCGCAGCGCCATCCCGGTCACGCATGCCGGCTTCCTGATGTTCACGCGCGACGAGGATGCGCTGGCCGGCGTCTTCAATTTCTCGGAGATCGTGCGCGGCGGGTTCCTCAGCACCTATCTTGGCTACTATGGTTTCACGCCCCACATCGGCAAGGGTCACATGAGCGAAGGCATGGCGCTGGCGCTGGATGTCGCCTTTGCGCGACTGAAGCTGCATCGCGTCGAGGTGAATGTCCAGCCGTCGAACCTGCGCTCCGTCGCGCTGGCCGAGCGCACCGGCTTCACGCGCGAAGGATTCTCGCGCCGCTACGTGAAGATCGGCGGCCGGTGGCGCGACCACCTGCGCTTCGCGATGCTGGCTGAGGACTGGCGCGCGTTGCGCAAATCCCGCGCATGAACATCCGCGTGCGCACGCTGGCGACTTCATTCGTCGCGCTGCTACTGGCCGCCTGCGCCACCGACACGATGAAATCCGGCGAGACGCGCACGGTGAAGGACCAGGTGATCGCCCCCTTCGAATTTCACGAGGAATGCATGACGCTGGCCACCGGTGACCGGATCGACTACCGCTTCGAGTCGAGTACGCTGCTGGACTTCGACATCCGCTATCGCGAGGGCAGTGCGTTGATCAGCACGATCTCGCGCAACGATGCGCGCGGGGACTCCGGCGTATTCCTGTCGCCGCTGGTCCGCCGCTACTGCACGCACTGGCAGACGGGGCCGCAAGGGGCGATCCTCGACTACCAGTTGCGCCTGTTGCCTGCGTCGGCGCCGCGATGATCGCCACCGGGTGGGGTCCGACGTGAGTACGGCAGGCGCAACCTGGTTGCTGGACCTTGACGGCACGCTCACCGATAACTATCCGGGCATCGCGCGCTCGATCGTGTTTGCACTCGACCGCCTGGGCGTGGAACCCCCGGACGAGGCCACGCTGCGGCGCTGCGTGGGCCCGCCACTGCGGGAGAGCTTCGGGTGGCTGCTGGACACGCGCGATGCCGACACGATCGAATCCGCCATCGACCACTACCGGGAACGCTTCGGCGACCTCGGCTGGCGCGAGAACGTCGTCTACGACGGCATCGTCGATGCGATGGCGCGCATGGCCGAGGCCGATGTGCCGATGTACCTGTGCACGTCGAAGCCCGAGATCTTCGCGCGGCGCATCGTCACGCTGTTCGGGTTCCTGCCGCAGTTGCAGGGCGTCTATGGCGCCGACCTGGCCGGCCGTTTCGACGACAAGGTGAAGCTCTTCGCGCACATCATGGCCACCGAGAAGCTCGACCCGGATCACGCCATCATGATCGGCGACCGCTCGCACGACCTGCGCGCGGCACGGATGAACGGGGCCCGCGCCGTGGGCGTGCTGTGGGGTTACGGGTCGCGGGAGGAACTGGCTGGCGCCGATGCGGTGGTGGAGGAGCCGCAGCAGCTGCCGGATGCGTTGCTGGCACTGGGCGGCCGCAACGGTTGACGACGACGAAGCGTACCGGTCAGCGCCGCTTCGGCCGCACGCGTCCCAGCAGGAAGCCCGCCAGCACGCCGGCCGCGATCACCGCCATGTCGTAGAACGGCTTGTAGTAGTAGATGATCGCGTTCTGGAAGCCATCGGGCGCCACGAAGACGCGTGCGTACGCGAAGAGCTCGATCGCCAGCATCACGATGCCGACGGCCAGCAGGGCCCGCGCGAACGGGGACAGCAACGCCAGCACCCCCAGCACCACCCACGGCCCGGCCTCGTAGGCGAACCAGCCGAACGAGCGCTCCACGTCGGCCGCACGCGGCGACAGGAACTCGATGTAGGCGGCAAAGGCCACGCCGATGAGCGCGAGGACGATGGCGGCGATGCGGCTGCCCTTCATGGTGCGATGCGCCTTCCCGATGCCTGCAACGTGGATATCACACTAGCACGGACGGGCGGAACACTGAAACATCGTCGAAGAGCCGGTCCCCCATCTGCTCCGTATCCCAACCGGGCAGTCCCGCCACCGGCAGCGGGGTCAGCACGCCGGGTTGCCAGCTGGACGCCG
>JANNNM010000024.1:0-2803 GCA_031398535.1 Betaproteobacteria bacterium
GGCTCGGGCGACACGAACTCGCGCCAGAGTTTCGTCGTGACGAACACCGAGGTGGCGGGCTGCGCGAGCAGGATGTCCAGCACCTGGTCGCCATCGAAGCGGCCGGTCCTGCCGAGCACCGTCTTGACGCCATAGTCGTGCGCCCCCGGGCGAAACAGGTACTGCGCGGTGTCGCGATCGATGCTCCATCCCGTGAAAGCCCGCGCCGCTTCCTTGATGTCGTGCTCGGTGTAGCGGCCTTCGCCCACCGTGAAGAGTTCCATCACCTCGCGCGCGAAGTTCTCGTTGGGCTGGCCCTTGCGGCTCTGCGCGGTGTCGAGGTAGATCAGCATCGCCGGATCCTTCGACACCGCATGCAGCAGCGTGCCGAAGTTGCCCAGCGCATGCGCACGCAGCAGCACATTCTGCCCATGCATGTAGCGAGCGGCGCGCACCTTCTGCTGGCTCGACACGAAATGGTTGTGCCAGAAGAGCGTCATGCGTTCGGTCAGCGGCGAAGGCGTGACCAGCATCTCCTGCACCCACCAGCCGCGCAGCTCGACGCCATAGCGTGCCTGCTGCTGCAGGAAGGCGCGGCGCATCTCGTCGGTGACGTTGTCGCCCCTGGGGGCGCCGATGGGACCCGTCTCCAGCGCGAAGGCGGGGACCGGGGTGATGGCGGAGGTACGGGTGTCGCGCAGCAGCGTGGTCACGGCGACTTCGCGCGACATTCCAGCGAAGGCACGCACCTCGGCATCGGTAGGTCCGAAGCCGGTGCGGGCCAGCAGGTGCCTCGCGTCGGCGTAGCCCATCAGTCCCGCCGCTCCGTGGACCCAACCCGCGGCAAGCATCAGGATCGCAGCAACCAGCTGGTGAATGTTCATCGGACTACCCTCCCGGCGGGCCTCGAAGCGGCGGCGCCATGCAGTGGCGGCGTCCACAGAAGCGGCAGCCCATCCCCGTCAACGCTGCAGTCTCGACTATTGTTGACGCGCCGTGAACCACCAAGCTGTAACCGGCTGTTGCGGCGCCGTGTGGGGTACGTCAGAGGGTGACGGTGCCCCGGGCGATCTCGAGCACGCGGCCCGCGACGCGGATCTGCCGGTCGGCCGTCACCTCGAGGCCCAAGGCGCAGCGCCGGCCCACGCCTTCGCCCTGGTCGACGACCAACTTCTGCGGCAACGCCGCGCCGGTGGCCAGCAGCCAGCCACCGAGGTTGGCGCACGCGGACCCGGTGCCCGGGTCTTCGATCACCGACGTGTGCTTCGGGAAGAAAAAGCGGGCCAGCACGGCATTGCCCTCGCGCGCGAAAACATAGGCCATCGCGCGCTGCCCGTTGTGCGCGGTGGCCGCCAGCGCGGCGGCCGATGGATTGGCGCGCCGCACGGCGTCGGTGCTGGCCAGCGGGATGATCAATTGTTCGGACCCGGTGTCCACCCACAGCGGCGGCCCCGCCATGTCGGCCGGTGCCAGGTTCAGCATCGCCGCCAGGTCGGCGGTGCTGGCGGTTGGCGCGCGATGGCGCGGCGCATTGGCCACCAGTGTCCAGACATCCCCATGCGCGGTAACCGGGATCACGCCGGCTTTCATCTCGAGCGTCACCGCATCGCCGGCACCGGCGATCGCGCGCACGACATGCGCGGAGCCGAGCGTCGGGTGACCCGCGAACGCCATCTCGAATGAAGGCGTGAAGATGCGCACCTGCGCAGTGGCGATCGTGGACGGCAGCACGAACGTCGTTTCGGACAGGTTGAACTGCAGCGCCAGCGCCTGCATCGTCGCAGCGTCAAGGCCGCGGGCGTCCTCGAACACGCACAGCGGATTGCCGGCCAGCGGACTCTCCGCAAACACGTTGACAACGCGAAAGGCATAGTGGGTCATGACACAGGCTCCGCGTGGACATGGTCGATCGTCCGCATCAGGTCGCGGGCAATGGCGTCGAAGGCGTCGGCATCGATCGTTGCGGGCACGACGCTGATGGCCTCGTCGACGCGAGGGAAATTGCGCTTGATCGAGCGCGAATACATGGGATCGTAGTGTCGCGACAGCAGGTCGTCGACCAGCGTGTCGAAGTCACCGGCCTGCGCGGTGGCATCCCAGTGCGCAATCATCTTGCTGCCGTGCAGAGGGGCGAGATGCCGCAGCTTGTTGTGCAACGCGTCCGCATCCGCGAGAAAATGCGTGTACTCCTCCTTCAGCAGTGCGACGCGCAACGGCTGGGGTGTATCCACCTTCACGCAGGGCGCGGCGCGCATCGAATCGAGCAGCGCCACCGGCACCTGCAACGTACCGATCCGCTTGCTCTCGGATTCAACGAACACCGGCCGCGCGGGATCGAAGCCGGCGAGCGCGTCGAGAAGCTGCGAATCGAACCACTTCTGCGACGGCTGCGGCGCGTCCGGCAGGTCGCCCAGCAGCGAGCCGCGATGCTGCGCCAGCTGCTCGAGGTCGAGCACCTGTGCGCCTGCGGCCTTCAGCGCAATCAACAACCGGCTCTTGCCCGAGCCGGTCAGGCCGCACACGACGACATAGCGGAATCGCGCGGGCCATTCCGCGAGCGTGGCGACGACATGCCGACGGTACGTCTGGTAGCCGCCCTCGAGCTGAACGGCGCGCCAGCCGATCTCCGCCAGCACATGCGCGAGCGCGCCGCTGCGCTTGCCGCCGCGCCAGCAATAGACGACGGGCGCCCAATCCCGCGGCTTGCCCGCGCATTGGACCTCGAGGATGCGTGCAATGTTGCGCGCCACCAGCGCAGCGCCCCGTT
Source organism: Betaproteobacteria bacterium (assembly GCA_031398535.1). Taxonomy (GTDB): domain Bacteria; phylum Pseudomonadota; class Gammaproteobacteria; order Burkholderiales; family Casimicrobiaceae; genus VBCG01. Next base: position 2,747 of record JANNNM010000024.1, read on the forward strand.
GCTTGGCCGCGAAGGCCGACACCTGTGCGTGCAGCGTGCCCACTTCCGCGCGCTCCG
>JANNNM010000281.1:0-2521 GCA_031398535.1 Betaproteobacteria bacterium
AAAAAAACGCCCCGGTAATCCGGGGCGTTTTTCCTGATGCCCTGACGACTTACTTCGCAGCGAAGCAGTATAGGTAGCCCGCGCCGCCGGAGGCCTTCAGCTGGTCGAGGCTGCATCCGCGCGAAAGATGCGAAGAATTCCATGAAGTCGCGTCCGCGATCGTCGCCGTGGGGAGGCCTGCGCGATCGATGTGGCCGACCATCGCCGCGCCGTCGCCGCTCTTGGTCCAGTTGCCGCAGGTGGAATCGGCTGCGTCTGCAATGAACGTGCCCTGCTTCGACGAACCGGTCAGCACGTCATGTTCGTTCGGCGTATCGCCGCGCCCCTTCACCACTTCGCCCTTTTCCGTCAGCGCCGTCTGCTTGGTCAGGTTGTTGTCGGCATGCAGTTCGCCGACGCTGGTGGCGACGACGACGCCCTTGGCGTTGCGCCACGGTCCTTCGCCGATCCGGTCCTTGGCATTGACGCCGGGGGTGGATCCCGATGCCTGCGTGCTGAGGTAGGCGCGCCAGGTGCGGTTGCCCATGCCCGCGGCCGCCGCCAGCTTCTGGCAGTGGGCGTCGGCGCCGGCCAGGCCGCCGAAATCGGCACCCTTGCCGCCACCCGTGCTGGTGACGAAGAAACCGGTGCTGTTCTGCATCGACATCGAGCTGCACCCTGCCAGCGCCAACACCATCGCGCCCGCGACGACACCCAACTTGAATTTCTGCATTGAAGCTCCTCCTGGTTGTGCCCGCATTGGCGCGGGTTCTGGGGACCGAACATCCCGGCTGGGGATTCTATTCCATCACCGCGAAGGCGCCCGCAAGGCCAGCTCGACGATCACCTGGTCGGGATCGTCGGGATCCTCGCGCTCGACGAAGCCCAGCGCGGCCGTGAAGCGAAGCATGTTCTGGTTGGCACGCAACACGGTCCCGACCAACCGGTGCAGGCCCTTCTTCTTCGCGGCACTGATCAGCGCGCGCATCAGCCGGCCGGCAATGCCGCGGCGATGCCACGCGTCCGCCACAACGATGGCGAACTCGGCGCTCTCGAGGTCTGCCTTCTGGATGTAGCGCGAGATGCCGACGATGCTCTCGCCTTGTGGCGCCGATGCGTCGGGCAGCAACGCCAGCAGCGCCAGCTCGCGGTCGTAATCCACCTGCGTGAAGCGCACCAGCATCGCCGGGGAGAGCTCGTGCAGCCGGTAGAAGAAGCGGAAGAAGCGCGTCTGCTCGGACAGCGACGCCACGAAGCGACGCTCGAGATCGGCATCCTCGGGGCGGATCGGCCGGACCAGCAGGTGCGTGCCGTCAGGCAGATCGATCTGCGATTCCAGCTCGCCCGGATACGGATGGATCGCCATGTGGCGATAACCCGGCGCCGCGCGCAGCTTGGGATCCACGCTGACGCGGGCCGACACGATCTCCAGTCCTTCCGGCGTCAGCACGATGGGATCGAGTGTCAGCTCCCGGACCCACGGCAGCGCACACGCCACTGCCGAGAAGCGCAGCAGCAGGGGGATCAGGTCGGCGTGCGGCGCATGGATGCCGGCCGCAGCCAGCAGGTCGCCCGCCAGGCGCCGGTTGAGCGGCGGCAGCATCACGGCAGCCAGGCGTTGCATCGGCAACGCCTGCGTGCTGGCACCCACGGCGATGACCGGGCCGAATGCGGGGTCGGTGGCCAACGTCACGGCCAGCGCGCCGATCGTTCCGGCGGGGGACGTGCGTTGCACCATCACGCCCCCGTCCCATCCCGGCGGCGGCGTCTTCAAGGCGCGCGGCAACCACTCGCCCCACGCGCGGGCCAGCGCGCGCCCGTTGACGATGCCATGGCTCGCGGCGCTGCTACGGCTGCCTTCCAGCTGCAGCGTCAGCGGGTAATGCAGTTCGCGCGCCGCAGTGCGCGCTTCGGCCAGCGTTTCCACCACCATGCAGGGCCGCAACGCAATGCCGAACGCCTGCAGCAATTGATGGGTCTCCGCGGCCGGCAGCGTTTGCCAGCGCGCATTCGCCGCGCGTTCGCGCAATTGCTCGGCTGCAGCGAGGTCAGGCGGTTCCGGGTCGTGCGTGGACGCCGGCACTTCCAGCAGCCACTCCTGGTTGCGTTTGTACGCGGCGAGGAAGGCGAAGGCATTGACCGCATTTTCCGGCGTGAAGAAATTGGCGATGCCGCCGGCTTCCAGCGCGGCATGCACGCCTTGCCGGTTGAGCGCGCCAAGCCATGCTGCAAGCACGGGCTTCGCCGAGCCACGCGCGACACCGGCCACGGCGCGCGCCGATTCCAGCGCGCCGATGATGGGGCGCGGCACATGCAACGCCAGCACGGCATCCACGCCAGGGTCGGCCAGTGTGGCGGCGACCGCCGCCGCCAGCCGTGACGGTGGCGCGTCGCCGCGCACATCCACGGGATTGGTACGCTCGATCTCCGGCGGCAGCAGCGCCGACAAGGCGTCCACCGTGGCGGGCGCGAATTGCGCCAGCGCCACGCCCGCCGCCGCCGCGCCGTCGGCGGCCAGCAGCCCCGGGCCACGACCGTTGGC
>JANNNM010000319.1:0-3854 GCA_031398535.1 Betaproteobacteria bacterium
GAACCGACCATTGCCGTGGACACCCATATCTTCCGCGTGTCCAATGTCACCGGCCTCGCCCCCGGCAAGGATGTCGTGGAAGTCGAGCGCAAGCTCGAGAAGTTCGTTCCCGATGAATTCAAGCTGAACGCGCACCACTGGCTGATCCTGCACGGCCGCTACACGTGCGTCGCGCGCTCGCCCAAGTGCCCGCAATGCCTGATCCGCGACCTGTGCGAATACAAGCACAAGACCAAGGGCGACGCGCCGGTCGCGCCGTTCGCGAGCTGACTGCGATGTTCAATCCGTCCCGCGATGAGGCTCGGCGTTTCCTGCTCGAGGCCTGGCAGAAGTTCGGCGCCGGCGCGCCGCTGTCCGACCTCGAGAAGATCGCGGCCGCGCTGGTGGCGAAGCATTCCGAGTATCACGCAACGTTCGCGGAACCGGAGCGCTTCGTCGACCGCGATTACTCGCCCGAGGCGGGTGACATCAATCCGTTCCTGCACCTTTCGCTGCATCTGGCCGTGGCGGAGCAGCTGGCCATCGACCAACCGCCCGGCATCCGCGCGCAGTTCGAGCGTATCCGCGATGCGCGCGGTGATGAACACGATGCGTTGCACGCGGTGATCGAGTGTCTTGGCGAGGTGATCTGGCAGGCGCAGCGCACGCGGACGCCGCCGGATGCAGTGCTCTATCTGGCGTGTCTCGAGCGGCACCGCTGACTGTCGCATCAACCCGACACTTAGTCGACATCTTCAGGTTAAGTGAACGCAGCCGTCGCGATGTGATCCAATCACATCCGAGTGGTATGCGTATCGCCGATTTGCACAGTCGTACAAATCGATCTTGAGGACTCATTGAATGCGCCCAGGTTTGCGTTTCGTTTTCGCCATGTGCTGTGGGGCGCTATCCCAACTCGCCACTGCCGCGCCGGCTTGGGAATTTCTTGGACCTGCCGGCGGTACCGTCACTTCGATTGCCGCCGGCGCGAAGCTAGGGACGCTCTACGCCGGCACCGTATCCACCGATACTCGTACTTATAGCACCGTGGACGACGGAGTGACCTGGACCGAAACGCCCGCTGTAACAGGTTGCAACTATCACACGTTGCTCGAACTCAAGGTACGCGCCGATGGTGATGTCTTCGCGCGCTGCTACACGCGTGTCCTGCGAAGCAAGGACGGCATGCGTACCTGGACGCCGTTCTCGCCCGTTGGAGTAGACGGCGCGCCCGCGCTCGATCCGACATCCTTGAAGCGAGCGGTTATCAGGTCGAACACTGGTGTCATCTACTTCACGGATGACGATGGGATTCACTGGACCGCACGTCCTCCGGAGAATGGCATGCCGGACGTGTTGGCATTTGATCCATACCGCTCGGGCCGACTCGTTGGCGTCAGCGGGCAGGTTCAGTACCTTCCCACGTCGATCGAGTACATGACAGCGCTCTATGAGTCCCTGGACTTTGGCGTCACTTGGCATAGCGTCGCCAGCATCATCCCGCCTACGGCCGGCGGGGGCAATTGCGCCCAGGGACAACTGTTCTTCGACACCGCTGGTGTTTTGTTCTACGTCTCCGCCTGCGGCTTTTTCAAATCCTCGGATGCGGGGTCCACGTGGCGCCAGGTAGGGAACGGTCTGACCGGACCTTATTATCGCGCGGCAGCTGACCCTTCCAACCCTTCTCGACTGGTTGCGATTGTGGGTCCGACAATCTATGAGTCGCGTGATGCCGGCGAAAACTGGCGGGCACTGCCAGCACCTCCCGCCGGAATTCGTGCGTTCGACGTCGCCCTCAACGGCGATGTTTGGATTGCAACCGAAAGGGGCGTCTTTGTCATGGCCGCGTCGCGGTCTGCATGGGTTGGTCGTAACACTGGTTTGTATTCCGCGATCATCGGGCGCGTCGAGACCCTGCTATCCGGCTCACAGCGCCTGCTTACTTCGGGGTCCCAGGAGAATGTCGCTTCCATCGACGACGGTGCGTCGTGGCAGCCGTTTCGAATTGACAACCAGGTGGTCGCTGAACTTTTTCGCAATCTGACCGATCCAGCGTCGATGTCGGCATACACAATTGACTCGCGGCTCTTCAGCACATCCGATGCGGGTGCCACATGGAAACTGGCGGCAGCAGCGTCGTCGCCCGCGTACTTCGATCAAACCTACGCGGCGCTTGTCCCGGTCGGCACTCAGCCCGGACTGGTCTACGGCTTGTTTCAGACCTGCGAATCAGGGGGGTTTACTGGTTGCTTCTGGGGAGCGCGTGACGTCGTTCGCAGTCTGGATGGTGGTCGTACCTGGACGAAGACCGGCAGCGGTGTGTCGGGATCGGTGCGTATCTTCGCCAGTCCGGCCGATCCCCAGGTGTTGATGGTGGCAGGTTGGCAGACACTTTTTCGATCGCGGGATGGCGCCACCCGTTGGGAGAAATTAGTTCCCAATATCACCGTAGGTTACCGACTGCAGGCCGATCCCCTGGATCCCGCGCGGTGGTACGCGATCGGCGACTTCGGACAGGTCGCAGTGTCGTCGGATTACGGCACGCGGTGGAGCAGCATTTCACCGAATTACATGCTCACCCGAAGCGTCGACCTGCTTATCGACCCGACCAACACCAGTCGTCTGATCCTGGTGCGTACCGACGGAGGAATCAGCGTCAGCATTGATCGCGGCGCGAACTGGCGAACCCTGGTCACGCCGTCTCCGACCCTAGCGATCACACCCGACTCAGCGCGCGTCAGCCGCAGCACTGCGTCAGCGATCTACGCCGGTTCCGGGCAAGGGGTCCTTAAGCTGGACTTGGCCACGGCAACAGGCCCCGCACCGACGCGCGCGATCGAGTACTACCGGCCGCAATTCGACCACTATTTCATCACCGCTGATCCGACAGAAATCGCAGCGCTGGACAGCAGCAGCCTCGGGCAACTGGCATTCGCGCGGAGCGGAGAGAGTTTCGAGGTCCTGCCCGCGGGCACCGCACTCAGCGAGGGAATGTCCCCCGCATGCCGCTTCTACGGCAAGCCGGAAAAGGGTCTCGACAGCCACTTCTTCTCCTTGTCACCCACCGAATGCCAGCAAGTGAAGGACCGGTTCGCGGACTCATGGGTTTATGAATCGCCCAATGTGTTCGTGGCCGGACTTCCGTCACCCGCCGACGGGGCGTGTCCTACAGGGATGGTGCCGGTGTACCGGGTATTCAACAATCGCCGCGATGCCAACCACCGGTACACCACGTCCATTGCCGTTCGGGACCAGATGGTCGCCAAAGGGTGGACTGCCGAAGGTTACGGGCCGAATGGGGTCGCGATGTGCGCCAGATGATCGGCAATTCGGCAGGCGAGCGCTGAAACCTACTTCGCCGCCAACCGCCACAACGAAGTAACTTCCGCCGCCCGCGCCGCATGCAGCGGATCGGTTTCATCCTTCGCCTTCGGGTGCTTCGGCTTCGCATCGCGGCGATCCACCACGCGCAGTCCGGCCGCTTCAAACGAAGCAAGCAGAGACTCGCGTGTGCGCAAGCCGAGATGTTCGGCCAAGTCGGACAGGATCAGCCAGCCCTCGCCGCCCGGCGCCAGGTGCGCGGCCAGGCCGTCGACAAAGCCGCGCAGCATCCTGCCTTCAAAATCGAAGATGCCGTGCTCGATGGGTGAACTGGGCCGCGCCGGCACCCATGGCGGGTTGCACAACACCAGCGCGGCCACACCTTCCGGAAACAGGTCGGCCTGCACGACATCCACATGCCGCGACAGGCTCAGCGACTTCAGGTTCTCGCGCGCGCACACCAATGCGCGCGGATCCATGTCCGTGGCCACGATGTGCTTCACGCCGCGCCGCGCCAGCACCGCCGCCAGGACGCCAGTACCGGTACCGATGTC
>JANNNM010000039.1:0-4832 GCA_031398535.1 Betaproteobacteria bacterium
ACCGTCAAGCGTGAAGCCCTCGGGACCATCGACGCGCATCGCGATCTGCGCGGCACGCACGTCATCGATGGTGAAGTGCGCATCGAAGAGACGAATGAACGGGCCGATGGCGGTGGATGCATTGTTGTCCTTCGCCTTGCCCAGCAGCAATGCGCTGCGGCCTTCGAAGTCGCGCAGGTTGACGTCGTTGCCCAGCGTGGCGCCCGCCACGCGGCCCGTGCGGTCGATGGCCAGCACGATCTCGGGCTCCGGGTTGTTCCACTCGGACTTGGGCAGGATGCCGATGTCAGCACCCGTGCCCACGGCGGACATCGGTTGCGCCTTGGTGAAGATCTCGGCATCGGGGCCGATGCCCACTTCAAGATACTGCGACCAAGCGTTCTGCTTGATCAGCGCGGCTTTCAGTTGCGCGGCTTCCTCGGACCCCGGCTTGACGCTCGACAGGTTGTCGCCGATGACGGCGACGATGGCCTTGCGCACGCTTTCTGCGCGCGAGGCGTCACCGCGCGCCTGCTCTTCGATGACCCGTTCCAGCATGCTGGCCACGAACGTGACGCCGGCGGCCTTGATCGCCTGCAGGTCGCAGGGCGCCATCAGCCATGGGCGCGACGGATCGCGCGTGCCGTCCGCCGTGTTGCGCAGCGTGGCCGACAGCGCCTCGATGCGCGGCAGCGTGGCGATGGCGGCGCGCATGGCCGCAACGGCATCGGCGCGGCTGACCAGCGCGGCCGACGTCGGCGCGAGCGAGGACAGGTTGACGAGATCGTCGCCGCGCACGCCCACCAGCACCGGGCCATTGGCCGCGGGCACCCAGGCGCGTCCGATCAGCAAGGCATCGGCGGCATCCACGGGCAGGCATGCGGCCGTCGTCATTCGGGATTCGAAGGTAGGCATCGGAGCGCGGGTCCGGTGGTTGAAGCGGACTGCAAGCATAACCGACCGGCGCACGCCGAAGCTATGCCAGAATATCGAGACGCATCGCCCTGACGGTGCCGACGTTTTCCAGGACGCCCCCACCCATGCTCACCGCCGCACAAGAATCCGCCGCGCAGTTCCTGCTGGCCGCCCGGCAATCAGGACGTACCGGTCCGCGCATCGACGAAGCCGCGCGCCCCGCCGACGTCGCCGACGCCATCGCCGTCCAGCGTCGCGTCACCGACCTGCTGGGCATGACGGTGGGCGGCTGGAAGTGTTCGGTGCCCACGGCAGCGCGCGCGATCATTGCCGCACCGATCTTCACGCCGACGATCCAGCATCGCTCGCCGTGCACGATGCTGGTATCGGGCGCTGTTGCGCGCATCGAACCCGAGATCGCCTATGTGCTGGCGCGCGACCTGCCGGCGCGTGCGCAACCGTATGCCGACAGCGACGTGCGCGCAGCCGTCGGCGCCGTGCACATGGCGCTGGAACTGATTGGCCCGCGCTATGCGGAACCCAAGACCGTCACGTATCCGGAGCTGCTGGCCGACTTCATCGCCAACCAGGGGTTGTTCGTCGGTCCTGCCATCGATGACCCGTGGCATCGCGCGCTGGAAGGCTTTCCCATCGCCGTGCATGCCGGCGGCGCGCTGTTGACGGCCGTGGATGGCAAGCATCCGGATGGCCATCCGTTCAAGCCCCTGGTGTGGCTCGCCAACTATCTCGCCACGCGCGGCGATCACCTGCGTGCCGGCCAGGTCGTTACTACCGGTTCCTATGCCGGCATCATCGACGTGCCGCTCGATACGCCGCTGACCTTCGCGTACGGCGACTTCGGGCAGCTGGCCGTCACGCTGCAGAAACCATGAGTCTGGCCGGTCTCGGCATGGTGGCGATCTGGCACGACCTGTTGCCGGAAATCCGCGCCGAATTCCACGAATGGCACAACCGCGAACACATGCCCGAGCGCGTCGGCATCCCCGGCTTCCTGCGCGGCCGCCGGTATGCGGTGATCGGCAGCGGGCCCGAGTACTTCAACCTGTACGAAGCCAACAGCATCGAGACGCTGGCGGGTCAGGACTACCTGCAGCGGCTGAACGCACCCACGCCGTGGACGCAGCGCGTCGTGCCATCGTTCCGCCACGTCTCGCGCGCGTTGTGCCGCGTCGTGTTCACGCAGGGCGTGGGCAGCGGCGGCGTGATGCTGACGTTGCGCTTCGCCGTGCCGGATGCCGCGGCGGAGGCGCTGACCAACGCGCTGTGCACGCGCGTGCTACCACCGCTGCCCTACAAGAACGGCGTGTCCGGCGTGCACCTCGGTATCGCCGACCGCGCGGCCAGCAGCGTGGAAACCGCCGAGAAGCGCGTGCGCGCCGACACCACGCTGGTGCCGTCGTGGGTCGTGCTGATCGAGGGCATCGGCGTGCCGGAGGTGGATGCCGCCTGCGCAGAATTGGTGCCGGCGTTGCAGGCCGCCGGCGCGGAGCAGATCGAGCAAAGCCGCTATCGCCTGGAGTACACGCGTTTGAAGACCCCGTGGAGCGCCGGTTGACGTCGCGCCTGGCGTGGCGCGCCGTCGTGTGAGCAGCCATTACCCAAGCGGCCCCGCCGCCGGAGACATTCATGGCCATGTTTTCGCTGATCGAGTACGAGGATGCATCGCCCGATGTGCGGGCCGTCTATGACGACATCCGGGCCACGCGCAAGGTGGAGTGGATCAACAATTTCTGGAAGATCCTCGCCAACGACCCCGCCACGCTGCGCCGCATCTGGGCGTCGGTGAAGGAAGTGATGGGACCGGGCCACCTCGATCCGCTGACCAAGGAAATGATCTACGTCGCGGTGTCGGTCACCAACAACTGCGAGTACTGCATCCTGTCGCACACGGCCAGCGCCACAGGCAAGGGCATGACGCCGGCGATGTTCAACGAGATGATGGCCGTCGTGGCGCTGGCCAACGAGACCAACCGGCTGTCCAACGGCTACCGCATCGACGTCGACGAGCGGTTCCGCGAACCGCTGTCGCTGTGACCGCCGCGCGCCGCCCCCGATGACCGATGCCGCCCGCCGCGGCGTGCTCGACGCGCCGCTCTACCCGGAGATTGAGCCTTATGTGTCGGGCCCGCTGGCCCTGGACGATGTGCACACGATGCACTGGGAAGCCTGCGGCAACCGCGCGGGCGCGCCGCTGCTGTTCCTGCATGGCGGTCCCGGCGGGGGGTGCCTGCCGCATCACCGGCGCTACTACGACCCCGCGTTCTGGAACATCGTGCTGGCCGACCAGCGCGGCTGCGGCCAGTCGACGCCGACGGCGGAACTGGCTGGCAACACGACGCCCAACCTGATCGCCGATCTCGAGCGGCTGCGCGAGCACCTGAACATCGAGCGCTGGATGCTCTTCGGCGGCTCGTGGGGGTCCACACTCGCGCTGGCGTATGCGCAGGCGCACCCGGATCGCGTCACCGGCCTGGTGCTGCGCGGCATCTTTCTCGCCACGCCGGCAGAGATCGACTGGTTCATGCACGGCATGCGCCACGTGTTTCCCGAGGCCTGGCGCGCATTCGAACAGTTCCTGCCGCCGGATGAGCGCGGCGACCTCCTCGCCAACTACTATCGCCGGCTGACTGACCCTGACCCCTTTGTTCATCTGGCGGCCGCGCATGCGTGGGATCGCTACGAAGGCGCGTGCTCGACGCTGCTGCCGCAACCCGAAACACTTTCCAAGTTCGACAGCGATGCATCCGCGCTGGCCATCGCGCGCATCGAGGCGCACTACTTCGTGCACGGCGCGTTTCTCGGCGACGCGCCGCTGCTCGCCGACGTGCCGCGCATCCGGCACCTGCCCTGCACGATCGTGCAGGGACGCTACGACATCGTGTGCCCGCCCGTCACGGCGGATGCGCTGGCGCGCGCGTGGCCCGAGGCCGAGTACATCGTGGTCCCCGACGCCGGCCACTCGGTGCGCGAGCCCGGCATCACGCGCGAGCTGCTGGGCGCGGTGCGGCGGATGCAGCACCGGATGGGCTGACGCCCGCAATACTTGACGATGTCAAATAATTGCATGACGATGTCAGGCATTCCTGGCCCGGGAGCCCTGCGATGGATCAGCCTGCCGCGCGCGACATTGACAGCGTCCGCCATTTCAACCGCTTCTATACCCGCCGCATCGGCGTGCTGCACGAGGGCCTGCTGGCCAGCGAGTTCTCGCTGGCCGAGGTGCGGGTGCTCTACGAACTGGCGCACCGGCGCGATTGCGTGGCCGGCGATCTGGCGCAGGCGCTCTCGCTCGACTCCGGCTACCTGAGCCGCATCCTGGCGGGCTTCGAACGCGACGGCCTCATCACCCGCGGGCGCGGCGAAACCGACGCGCGCCAACGACCGCTGGCGCTGACGGCCAGAGGCAAGGCGGCGATCGTGCCGCTGGAAAAGCGCTCGCAGGCCGAGGTGGCGTTGATGATGCGACCGCTGTCGCCGTCCGCGCGCAGCCGGCTGCTGGGCGCGATGACGGCCATCGAAAGCATCCTCGAGCCGCCGGCGACGGCGGGCGCCCCCTTCGTGCTGCGCGCACCACGACCCGGCGACATGGGCTGGGTGATTGCTGCGCACGGCGAACTCTACTGGCGCGAGTACGGCTGGGATGAACGCTTCGAGGTGCTGGTGGCGCGGATCGCTGCCGACTTCGCCGACCGGCATGACCCGGCGCGCGAGCAATGCTGGATCGCGGAACAGGATGGCCGCAACGTCGGCAGCGTGTTCCTCATGCGCCAATCCGCCACGGTGGCCAAGCTGCGGCTGCTGATCGTGCACCCCGAGGCGCGCGGCACGGGGCTGGGCAAACATCTGGTGGACCAGTGCATCCACTTTGCCCGCGGCTGCGGCTACCGGACGATCACGCTGTGGACGCAGCAGAACCT
>JANNNM010000046.1:0-2166 GCA_031398535.1 Betaproteobacteria bacterium
GGAATCGGCGCGCCGGGGGCAAGCCCCAGCAGCGCACGGATGCCGGCGACCGCGGCATCGGTGTAGCGGCCCGGATTCTCGGACAGCAGCTTGTGCGTGACGAGCGTGCCGTCGGGCCGGCGGCCGACCACATCGGTGAACGTGCCACCGCGGTCCACCCAGAACTGCCAGCGGGCTGGTATTGCATGCGAAGTTGCCATGCCGCGATTCTAAAGCGACGCGGCCGCACGCGCGGCCTGGTCATAGCTGCCGGAGAGACTGCGCAGGAAACGCGCGAGTTCGCCGAGCTCGAAGTTCTGCCCGGCTTCGCCGCTCATGCTCGACACGAGGCAGGCTTCGCGCACTTCGCGGTATTTGGCGATGTGCTGCTGGCCCTTGGCCGTGGTGGCGAACAGCACCTCCTTGCCGCGCTTGTCCGACTTGACGAGCCCGAGCGCCACCAGCTTCTTCAGCGCGTAGGCCACGACGTGCGTGTCCTCGATGTTCATCATGAACGCGATGTCGGCCAGCTTCTTTTCGCGCGCGCGATGGTTGACGTGATGCAGCAGCAGCACTTCCAGCGTGGTGAGGTCGTGCACGCCGGCCGCAGCCATGCAGCGCACGACCCACCGGTCGAACGCATGGCCCGCCACGATCAGCCCGAACTCGAACTCGGACAGTTCGCGGCTCTTTTCGGACACGAGGTGCGACGACGATACGAAGAGACGCGGCGCGATGGCCTCCGTTGCGGGCGCGGCCCGCGGGGTCGACGGCGGCGTGGTCCTGGCACGGCGGGTGGTCATGGGGCTACCTCCGGTGGTGGCGAAGCGCGGCAAGCCAATATTGCCAAATCTTGTTGACAAGATGCTAACGATATCTCAATATTTTGTCATTATCGGTGCAACCAGCGGCGACGCGGGATGCACAGAGGCCCCCTACCAGGACCACGCGTGCTCGGCATCCTGACCCTCGACACCCGCTTCCCGCGCATCCCCGGCGACGTCGGCGCGCCCGGCACCTTTGCGTTTCCGGTGCGCATCGCGACGGTGGCGGGGGCGGACGTCGCGCGTGTCGTGCACCAGGCCGACGAGACGTTGCTCCAGCGCTTCATCGAGGCGGCGCGCTCGCTGCGCGATGCGGGATGCCTGGGCGTGGTCACCACCTGCGGCTTCCTCGTCCGCTGGCAGCGGGAGCTGGCCGATGCGGTCGGCATCCCCGTGTTCACATCGCCGCTGCTGCAGCTCCCCGTCCTTGCGCGTTGCGTGGCGCAACAGCGCCGCGTCGGTGTGGTCACCTATTCGGCGCAGGACCTCGACGTGCCGGTGCTTGAGGCTGCGGGCGCCGCGGCGGATACGCCGGTCGAAGGCGTCGATCCCGCCGGCTACTTCGCGCGCACGATCCGCGATGGTGCAGCCACGCTCGATCGCGCGCGGATGGCGGCGGATGTCGTCGCCGCCGGCCAGCGCCTGTGCACCCGCCATCCCGACATCGGCGCCATCGTGCTCGAATGCGCGAACATGCCGCCCTATCGCAATGCCGTCGCCGCGCAGTGCGGTGTACCGGTTTTCGATGCCACGCAGGCCATCGCGTGGTTCCACAGCGGGTTGTCCCGCGCGGCGCCTGCGAAAGGCCGCGGCGAATCGTGGTGATTTATGGTTAATATTCCACCAACCGCGGGCCGGGCCTTCGCCCCTCCGCGCCCGACAGGAGACTTCCGATGAAACGTCGTACCGCCCTAGCCCTCGCGTCCGGCCTCGGCCTCGCGTTCGCGCTGCCCGCATTCGCGCAAACCAAGTGGGATCTGCCCACGGCGTACCCGGCGACCAATTTCCACACCGAGAACATCACGCAGTTCGCCGCCGACGTCGACAAGGCGACTGCCGGCAAGCTGAAGATCCAGGTGCACCCGAATGCTTCGCTGTTCAAGGCGCCCGAGATCAAGCGTGCCGTGCAAGGTGGGCAGGCGCAGGCGGGCGAGATTCTCCTCGTCAACTTCGAGAACGAGGACCCGATCTACGGCGTTGACGGGATTCCGTTCCTCGCCACGTCATACGGCGAGTCGTTCAAGCTCTACAAGGCATCGAAGAAGGCGCTTGACGACAAGCTCGCGAAGCAAGGCATGAAGCTCCTGTACACGGTGCCGTGGCCGCCGCAGGGCATCTACTCGAAGAAGCCGCTCGCCAACGT
>JANNNM010000398.1:0-3488 GCA_031398535.1 Betaproteobacteria bacterium
GCCAGCGCTTTCCGACGCTGGCCGAAGTGTTCGCGCTCACGGCGCAGTCGATGGCGCCGGTCCGCTTCAACCTCGAAACCAAGATCACGCCCACCGGCGGTGACGACACCGTGGATGCGGCCACTTTTGCGCGCCTCGCCATCGCGGCAGTGCGCCAGGCCGGCGTCGCATCGCGCGTCACCGTGCAGTCCTTTGACTGGCGCACGCTGCTTGAAATGAAACGGCAGGCGCCGGATATCGCCACCGCGTGCCTCACCATCGAATCACCCAATTTCGATACCGTCGCGCGAATGGGCAACACGCCTTCGCCGTGGCATGCAGGCCTCGACCTGCGGCAACACGGCGGATCGATGCCGCGGCTGGTCGCAGCGGCGGGTTGCGGCACGTGGTCGATGTTCTGGCGCAATGTCTCGGCGATCGATGTGGCCGAGGCCCATGCGTTGGGCCTCAAGGTGGTGCCGTGGACCGTGAACGATCCCGCCGAGATGGCCAGGCTGATCGACATGCGCGTGGACGGCATCATCACCGATTACCCCGACCGGTTGCGGGTCGTGCTCCGTGCAAAGGGAATGCCGCTACCCGCACCCGTTCTGTAGGCGAGGGTTCAGTCTCGCCTACCATTCGAATGGCGGCGCTTGATAAAGGGGCAGGCTCGAACTGATCGCACGCGCGATGCACGATGCGCGCCACGTTCACACGATCAATTCGAACCTGACCCCTTTACCAACCCCTTTACTAAGGGCCGATCACATCCGCGCCCTTCGGCGACGTGAACCGGAAGAGCTCAGGCGCCAGCTTCGGGTTGCGTTCGAAGGCGGTGAAGCGCACCACGCTCTTCTGCCCGAACGCATCGAACAGCTCCAGCGCGACGAGGCCGTTGGCATCGAAGCCCAGCCGGATCTCGGAAAACGTGGAGTCCTTGGCGAGTGGCGTGGCGGACAGCCAGTCAAGGCCATCGGCGGCCGGCTGGTCCTTCCATGAGAACGCGGCCTCGACGTCCTGCTTGCCCGCGAGCAACGCGGCTGGCGACGCACCCAGCGCATCGCCCATGTTGCGCACGATCACCTGGTTCAGGTCCGGGTCGAACACCCAGACCTTGGCGCCGTCACCCACCAGCAACTGCTTGTAGGGCTTCTCCACGCTCCAGCGGAAGCGGCCCGGACGCGCGAGATCGAACTGCCCACTGACCGTCTGCACGACGCGGCCGTTCTTGTCGGTGACGGTCTGCGTGAACGGCGTGCGCGCAGTCTGCGTATCGCGGACGAACTGGCGCAACCGTTCGATCGACGCGGCGTCGGCGGCACCGGCCACACAGGCCAGCACCAGCACGACGACTTTGATGACCTGATTCAATATTTTGCTCCGAGAGGCGTACCGGGTATATGCGCGATGCAATTGCCCACGGCATCGAGGATGAGGTACGTATGTTCAAGCCCGCTGGGGTCCTTGCGGCCGCCGCGATCCTTGACCTGATGAACATAGACCCGCCACGAGTCATATTCGTTCTCGACATCGAAGGTACAGTCGGAAACAAAGGCATTGGGACCGCAGAATCCCGGGGGAACCATGGCCCGGGTGCGCATCGCCGCCTGGTCGGCGTTGATCCGCGGTGCGGTGGAAGGCACCGTGCGGGGGCATAGTTGCGGGCCATCGAGATACAGGTCCACCGGCCCGGCGTCGACGGCCATGGCAATGGCGATCGACAAGGCCCCCAGCAGCTTCGCGCCTGCGCGCAACCTCCGCCGCACCGTCATGCGTCGCCCTTGCCCGCCGGCACCAACACGTCGCGGTTGCCATTGGTCTGCATCGGCGAGACGAGGCCGGCATTTTCCATCTGTTCGATGAGCCGCGCCGCGCGGTTGTAGCCGATGCGCAGGTGCCGCTGCACCAGCGAGATCGATGGGCGGCGCGTCTTCAGGACCAACGCTACCGCCTGGTCATACATCGGGTCGGATTCGGCGTCGCCGCCCTCGACGACGACGCCATTGTCGCCGTCGGCCGCCACGCCGCCTTCGAGCAGGCCTTCGATGTACTGCGGCTCGCCCAGCTGCTTCAGGTATTCGACGACACGATGCACTTCGCTGTCGGACACGAACGCGCCGTGCACGCGCAACGGATAGCCGGTGCCCGGCGGCATGTAGAGCATGTCGCCCTGGCCCAGCAGCGCTTCCGCGCCCATCTGGTCGAGGATGGTCCGCGAATCGATCTTGCTGGCCACCTGGAACGCGATGCGCGACGGGATGTTGGCCTTGATGAGGCCGGTGATCACGTCCACCGACGGCCGCTGCGTGGCCAGCACGAGGTGAATGCCGGCGGCGCGTGCCTTCTGCGCGATCCGCGCGATCAGTTCCTCGATCTTCTTGCCGGTCACCATCATCAGGTCCGCCAGTTCATCGACGACGACGACAATCAACGGCATTTCCTCGAGTGGCTCGGGTGCGTCAGGGGTCAGCGAGAACGGATTGGTCAGCTGCTTGCCAGCCTTCTTCGCCTCGACCACCTTGCTGTTGTAGCCCGCGAGATTGCGCACGCCGAACTGCGACATCAGCCGGTAGCGGCGCTCCATCTCGCCCACGCACCAGTTGAGCGCGTTGGGGGCGAGCTTCATGTCGGTGACGACGGGCGCCAGCAGGTGCGGGATGCCCTCGTACATCGAGAGCTCCAGCATCTTCGGGTCGATCAGGATCAGCCGCACATCCTTCGGCTCGGCCTTGTACAGCAGCGACAGGATCATCGCGTTGACCGCGACGGACTTGCCTGACCCCGTGGTGCCGGCCACCAGCAGATGGGGCATCTTCGACAGGTCGGCCACGATGGGCTTGCCGGCGATGTCCTTGCCCAGCGCCAGCGTCAATGCGCTGGTCGTGTCGTTGTAGGTGGCCGACGACAGGATCTCGGTCAGCTTCACCACCTGCCGCCGCGGATTCGGCAGTTCGAGTCCCATGCACGACTTGCCTGGAATCGTTTCCACGACACGGATCGACACGACTGACAGCGCGCGGGCAAGATCCTTGATCAGGTTGACGATCTGCGCGCCCTTCACGCCCACCGCCGGTTCGATCTCGTAGCGCGTGATCACCGGGCCCGGGTAGGCGGCCAATACCTTGGCACTGACGCCGAAGTCGGCCAGCTTGCGTTCAATGAGTCGCGAGGTGTACTCCAGCGTCTCGTTGCTGACGGTCTCCTGCGCCGGCGGCGCGTCCTCCAGCAGGTCGAGCGGCGGCAGCTTGGTGTCGGGCATGTCGGTGAAGAGCGGCCGCTGCTTTTCCTTCACGACGCGTTCGGACTTCTGCACCACCACGACGGGCGGCACGACGATGACGGGCTCGCGCTCCTGCTCCACCTCGCGGCGCTGTTCGACCACGTGCTCGCGCAATGCCGTGGCCTCCTCGCCGAGGCGGCGGTCCTCGGCCGCTTCGCGACGGCGCCGGAACCACGCGATCAGCGTCTCCACGCCGGCGCCGATGCGCTCCATCACCCGCAGCCAC
>JANNNM010000422.1:0-1999 GCA_031398535.1 Betaproteobacteria bacterium
CGCCCCGATTGACCTCGTGTTCCCGTCGGAAGGACTCGGCTGGGACCTCGAAGCCACGGCGATCGTCAAGACGACGACCCAGCTCGACGCCGCGAAGAAGCTGCAGGACTGGGCGGTGTCCGATGCCGCGATGGCGCTCTATGCCAACAACTTCGCGATCGTCGCCGTGCCGGCGTTGTCGAAGCCGCTGCCCAACGTGCCTGCCGACTACGCAAGCCGTCTCGCAAAGAACGACTTCGCGTGGGCGGCGAAGAACCGCGACAAGATCCTGGCCGAATGGAGCAAGCGCTACGAGTCGAAGGCCGCGCCGAAATAACGCGTTGCTTCGCGCACGCGCCATGCGCGTGCGGCCACGGGTCAGCCGGCGGCGCTGCTGCCGCCCGCGCTGGCCCGTGGTGCTTGTGGCGCAGTCGGGTCTGACTGACCCAACAGTTCACCAGGATCACGATGGCCGATTCCCCCGTTCAGGACGCGCTGCGCATCGAGGCCGTGCACAAGGCCTTCGGCAGCTTTGTCGCGCTGCAGTCCATCGATCTCTCGATCATCCCCGGCGAGATGGTCTGCTTCGTCGGGCCCTCCGGCTGCGGCAAGACGACGCTGCTCCGGATCATCGCCGGCCTCGAGCGCCAGACCAGCGGCCGCGTGATCCAGAACGGACGCGACGTGTCGCTGGCGCCGCCGGCCGCGCGTGACTACGGCATCGTCTTCCAGTCCTATGCGTTGTTTCCCAACCTGACGATCGCGGCGAACGTCGCGTACGGACTCGTCAACCGCCGCCGGCCGCGCGCCGAGACGGCGGCGCGCGTCGAGGAATTGCTGGCGCTGGTCGGATTGCCCGATGCCGGCCCGAAGTATCCGGGGCAGCTTTCCGGCGGCCAGCAGCAGCGCATCGCGCTGGCCCGCGCGCTGGCCACCGCGCCATCTCTGCTGTTGCTCGACGAGCCGCTGTCGGCGCTCGACGCCAAGGTGCGCGAGCGCCTGCGCGGGGAGATCCGGGCGTTGCAGCAGCGGCTGAAAGTCACCACGGTCATGGTGACGCACGACCAGGAAGAAGCATTGTCGATGTCGGACCGTGTCGTCGTGATGCGGCATGGCGCCATCGAGCAGGTGGGTACACCGCAGGATGTCTACGAGCGGCCGGCCACACCCTTTGTCGCGGACTTCCTTGGCAAGGTCAGCGTGCTGAAGGGCACCAGCGCGGGCGGCGGGCGCTTTGCCGTCGGCACGGCCGAACTCGATCTCAATGTCGATGGCTTCAATGCCGGCGACAAGGTCCGCATCTTCCTGCGTCCGGAGGACCGGCACATCGAAGGCGACATCGCGGCGATGCCCAACCGCCTGCGCGGCCTCGTCCGCCACATCGAATACCTGGGGACCGTGTGCCTCGCCACGGTGGACTGCGCGGAACTCGGCCAGTCGATGCTGGTGTCGATGTCGTTGAACCAGCTGCACGACCTGCGCATACGCGCGGGCGGCGATCTCGACTTCGCCTTGCGCACCGATCGCGTGCGGGTGTTCGCCGAGTCGGCAGTGCGATGAACACCGCGGCGTCCGGCGCGGCTGATGCCCGCGGCGCAGTGACCCGGGTGCGCGCCACCGGCGCCATCCTGCGCGAGAACATCGCCACCCACGGCGGCCTCTGGCTGCTGGGGGTCGGGTTGCTCGTGTTCCTGACGCTGCCGCTGGCCACGTTGCTGATCCGCAGCCTCGAGGACAAGGCGGGGGTGTTCGTCGGTCTCGCCAACTTCGTGCAGTACGTGCAGACGCCGGCGCTGGCGCGCTCCACCGGCAACACGCTGGTTTTCGCAATCCTCACCACCTTGCTGACGGTGCCGCCGGCCTTCGCCTTTGCCTACGCGATCCAGCGCAGCTGCATTCCCGCCAAGGGGCTGTGGCGCAGCATCGCGCTGATCCCGATCCTGGCGCCGTCGCTGCTGGCGGCGTTGTCGTTCATCTATCTCTTCGGCAACCAGGGGGCGTTCAAGTTCGTGCTCGGATG
>JANNNM010000434.1:0-7883 GCA_031398535.1 Betaproteobacteria bacterium
CCGCAGGCAAAGGCCGCACGCCGACGAACTTGCTGTCGGACTGATACGCTGCCAACACACTTTCCAGCGCCGGGTCGAAGAGATCGCACCACGCGACGACACCGGGAAGCTGGTCACTTTGCGACGCGGCCGCCAGTAGCCGCTTGCTCTCGTCCATGTTGTGCAGCGCCTGCACGACGATCGCACCGCCCACGCCGCACTGCAGGCGGTTCTCGCGCAAGTCGTCTTCCGTGAAATCGCGATCCAGCGCGGCGATCTTCCGGCGCATCCAGAAATCTTCGCCGTCACGCTGTTGCCACAGGTGGACATGCGCGTCGAGGTATGGCATTGCCGCATTCATGCCATGCCGACCTGCGGCAGCGGCTCGCGCCGCGCATCGTCCGGCCGGCTCCTGATCATGTCGGTCAATTCGCGCCGTACCGCCGCATAGGCGGCATCATCGAAACGGTTTTCCATTTCATCCGGGTCGTCGTCGAGATCATAGAGTTCGCCGGCCCCCGAGTTGAGTTCAAGCGTCAGCTTGTGCCGGCGGGTGCGAACGGTCCGCAAGGCAAGATCGACGCCGCAGCGGGAGGCCCGGAGATCCCACTCACTGCGCGCAAAGTCGCGCGCCGCACCCTCGCCTTCGATCAGCGGACGCAGGCTTTGCGAATGCGCGCCTTCCGGCAGCGCGGTGCCTGCGTAGTCGCAGAACGTCTGCGGCAGGTCGAGCGTCGAGACCGGATCGGCAGCCACCTTTCCCGCCGGCACGCCGGGGCCCTCGAACAGCAGGCCCACGCGCAGCAGCCCTTCATAGGCCATCGGGCCCTTCAGCAGCAGGCCGTGATCGCCGAGCCAGTCGCCATGGTCCGTCGAATAGACCAGCAGCGTGTTGCCTTCCAGGCCCAGGTCGCGCAAGGCTATGCGAATGCGGCCGACCTGATGGTCGATCAACGAAATCATCCCGTAGTAGTTGGCGATCAGCGTGCGCATCTGGGCATCCGTCTGCCGCGGCGTGCGCGAAAACTTCTCACGGAAGCCGCGAAGCTCGACATTGCTCATCTGCGGCACGCCTTCCAGTGCCGCGCGATGCCACCAAGGCCGGCGGTCGAGGTCCAGCGTGCGATGCGCGGGCAACTCGACATCGTCCGGATCGTGCAGCCGGCACCAGGGTTCCGGTGCGTCGAAGGGATGATGGGGATCCGGAAACGAGGCCCAGACGCAGAAGTCCTGCTGCCGGTGCTCGCGCAGGAAATCGATGGTGCGGTTGCCGATCCAGGTGGAGTTGTGCCACGCCATCGGCAACGCGGAATTCCACGTCTGCGTGGCATCTGTCAGCGGTGGCAGTGCCGTGTTGTACAGCGCCGTCAGGGCATCGCCGTTGCCGCTGGCGTGGTACCAGCGCTCGTAGTGATGGCCGCGCGGCGGATGCATCGGCGGAAAGTGGTTGTGGCCCTCGAGCATCAGTTCGACGTGCTCGAAACCCATGTACGGGCCGTTCCATTCCGGTGCGTAGCTGGCGCTGCTTTCGCGGCACTCGGGCGTTCCGGTGGGCGCGAAAGTATGCGATGTCGTGAAATGCGCCTTGCCGATCAATCCCGTGGCGTAACCCTTGCGTGCAAGTGTGCCAGCGAAGCCCTGCGCACCGGTTTCGGCAGGCAGGTCGATGCCATTGTCGGACACGCCATGCGTCAAGGGCAGAAGTCCAGTGAGTATCGACGAGCGCGACGGCTGGCAGACCAGGTTGGGCGTGATGCACGCGTTGAAACGCGTACCCGCACTCGCCATGGCATCGAGATGCGGCGTCTTGACACGCCGGCCTTCGAAGCCGTAGCAATCGCCACGCTGCTGGTCGGAGGTGAGGAATACGATGTTCAATGGAGCGCCCCCGTCATTCCGGCTGGATGCCGGCCGCCTTGACGACCGCCGGCCATCGCTTCAATTCGTCCTGCAGCATCAAAGCGAAGTCATTCGGCGTCGCGCTGACCGAAGAATCCATTCCGATCGATGCCAGTTTTTCCGCCACGGCCGGCGTGCGCATGATCTTCAGCAGTTCATCGTGCAGCCGGGTGATCGCCACCTGGGGGGTGCCTACCGGGGCGGCCAAGCCCTGCCACTGTCCGGTCTCGAAGCCAGGGAAGCCGGATTCGGCGACCGTCGGCACGTCGGGCATCACGTGCGATCGCGTCTTGCCGGTCACGGCCAACGCCTTCAGCTTGCCCGCCTTGATGTGCGGAAGGGCTGGCGCCATGCCCACCATGCCGAGCTTCACCTGACCGCCGAGCACATCGATGATGGCCTGTCCGCCCCCCTTGTAGGGAATGTGGACGACATCGATGCCGCTTCTCAGCTTGATCGTCTCGAACCCGAGTTGCTGCGGGCTGCCCGTCCCCGGCGACGCATAGGAAAGCTGGTTCGGATGCGCCTTCGCATACGCCACCAGTTCCTGCAGGGTGTTCACAGGCAGCGAGGGATGCGCCACCAGCACATGTGAACCGCGGCCAAACAACGTGATCGGCGCAAAGCTCGTCAGCGGATCGTGACTGAGCACCTTCACCGTCGAAGGAAAGATCGTGTTGGTGTCCACCAGCATCACCAGCGTGTAACCGTCCGCAGGCGCCGCGGCCGCGACTTCCGTACCCAGCAGTCCCGCTGCACCGGCACGGTTTTCAACGACCACCGGTTGCCCGAGCGCTTCCGACAGCGGCTGCGCCAGCGTGCGCGTCACGACGTCGGTCACGCCGCCGGGCGCATGCGGCACGATGATCCGGATGGGCTTCGCGGGCCACGACTGCGCCGGCACGCCGGGTGCCAGCGTCAACGCGCAAACAGCCGCAATGCCCGCGGCAAGGCGGCCGAAAGGATGCATGGTTCCCCCTCCTGGAGAATTCCCGGTACGCCGCATCCTCGTCGGACGGGACGGCGCTGGCCGTGACGGTGCCAGGAATTCTGCCAGTCCGGCAGTGTATCGGCTACTTGCATGCATCAGATATCAGCTATTCTTCACGGGAATATCAACTCCAAAGACCCACCGTATGGAATTCGCGTCGCTCAAGACGTTCCTGCATGTCGCCGCCACGGGAAGCTTTTCGCGCGCCGCGGCACTTGGAGGGTCGACCCAGTCGGCCGTCAGCAAACGCATCAGCGGGCTTGAGCACGAACTGGCAACGCGGCTGTTCGAGCGAACGGGGCGGGGCGCGAGACTCACTGACGCAGGCCGCCTGCTGGTGCCGCGCGCGGAAGCACTGACCGCCGATGCCGACGGTCTCGGTGACTACATCAAGGGGGCGGGTGACATGCCGCGCGGCATCGTGCGCATTGCAGTGCAGCCGTCGATGGGCTGGCCGCTGGTAGGCGATCTCGTATCCGCGGCGCAGCTTCGCTATCCGGGTATCCGGTTGCAGATTGCCGAAGGCACGACCGGGCAGATCGATGAGTGGCTGTCCGATGGCCGCCTTGACCTCGGCGTGCTGTCCACGCCGCCCGTGCATGGCGACTCGGAGCCGCTCTTCGTCGTGCCGACCGTGCTTGTCGCCAAAGCAGGCGACCGCGAAGTGCGCGGCGCGACACTGCCGTTCTCGCGCCTGGCCACGCTGCCCATCATCATCGCGACGATGCCCAACGGTGGCCGGGTGCTGCTGGAGGAGGAAGCGCGCCGGCGCGGCATGGTGCTGAACGTGGTGCTCGAGGTCAACTCCATCCATCTCATCAAGCGCCTCGTCGCGCGCGGCGGGTGCTACACGCTCGCGTCGCCGCCGTCGGTCGCCGCCGAGATTGCGGCCGGCGACCTGGCGGCAGCACGAGTCGTGCGCCCGGAGATCGTGCAGACGTTCTACCTGGCAGCGGGAGGGCGCGGACCCGCCAGCGCGGCGGTTCGCGCCATGGCGGACATTGTCCGGGAACTGACCACGCCCCGCGGGCCCGGTCGCCCGGCCCCGTAATCACACCGCGGCGCTAGTCCTGCCGCGACGCGAGGATTGCGTGGATCGTGGCCAGCCGCGTGCGCATGAACGCGGCCTGCGCAGCAGGCGACAATTCCTCCGCCACCGTGGCCAGGCCCCGCACGCGCAAGCGCTCGCGCAGCGCCGGCATCGTGGCCACATCGCGCATGTGCTTCGCGGCCATGTCGAGATCGGGCGCGGCCCAGTGCTGGCCGCGCCGGTAGGGTCCGGTGTCGCGCTGCAGCTCGGTGATCCGGTAATCCACCAACAGCGCGTTGTCGACGCGCGTGAAGTCGACGTTGCCCGACCATCCGGTGGCAATCACCGCTTTGCCGCATGCCATGGCTTCGGCCATGCCAAGCCCGAAACCTTCCGCGCGATGAAGCGAGACGAAACTGTCGACGCTTGCCATCAGCGTCCACAGGACGGGGCGCGCGAGATATCCGTCGAGCAGCGTGATCCGCGGATCTTCACGCACCAGCACCGCCAGCCGTGCCTTCAGGTCGGGCTGGTATTCGAGGTTGCCGATCTTCAGCAGCAACCGCACGCGTTCGCCACCCGGGAACGCGCGCCTGAAGGCTTCGGCAACGCCGAGCGGATTCTTGCGCTCGGGCACGCTCAGCACATCGCACATCGCCAGGAACGCGACTTCGTCATCCTGCAAGCCGAAGCGCCGCCGGTCCGCCACGACGTCGGGCGCCTCCACGCACAGCGGCACGCGCACGACGGGCACCGGCGACTTCGCGGCAAAGGCCTGCTGGCAGAACGCCGAGCACGCCCAGATCTCGTCGAGCAGATCGAAGGCCGGCAGCCATGCATCGGGAAACTCAGGCAGCTCCCAGGCCCAGCAGCCGATGTTGTAGCGGCCCTCGAACAACGACGCACCGAGGCTGGCGTGTGCCACCGCCATCTGGTCGGCATTGATCTGGAACAGGTTGATCGCATGCAGGTGCTGCGTGCGCTCGACGTCGGGCAGGTCCTCGTTCATCCGCGACATGTTGCCCACACGGAAGTTGATCGTCGCCACCGGAACGGCCGCGGCCTTCAGCACGCGCAGCGTCGAGCGGGCCCACTCGCCCACGCCGCTTTCCGCCGAAAGGTACCCGATGACATTGATGCCGGCGTCCTCGTCCAGCCGTCGCGCGCGCGCCGTCGCGTCGTGCGCGGGATAGGCAATGGCGGCCGGCGATGCCGACACCAGCATGCGACCACCGCCCGCCGCCGGCGTCACCAGCGGCGGCGTGGCATAGCTGTCGTCGAAGTACGCCTTGCGCATCAGCGCATGGCGCACACGGTGCCGGAAGGCCTGCGATGTCAGCGGCTTGACTGCCGCGCGCAATCCCCATGCGGCGCGATAGACCACGCGGTAGACGCCGCGCATCGCACCGGTGGCGTCCGCAGGCTGCACGCCGCTGCCGTCGGCGCCGGGCGGGATCGATGCGGCGTCATGCCCCCCTGCAGCGACGGCGCGCGTTCCGCCCAATGCCTGGCGGATCGGATCGATGAATGCCACCGGCAATTTTTCCTGTTCGCCCGCGTGCTCGATCAGCCACTGCGCATAGCCGCGGCCATGCTTGCCCGTCACGTCCGGGAATGCCGCCTGCAGGTCCTGCCGCCGTCGATAGAGTGCATAGGCAAGTCGCGTCAACCACGGTGTGCGCCGATGCTCGGGGCGTGGCGCATTGAGCCAGTCGAGCAGGAAGGCCTGCCCTTCGGCGGTCCACAAGTCCGGATGGGGCTCGTCCCACGCGAAGTCCTCGCGATAGCAGCGGCGGACGAGATCGGGAATCAGCGTGCCGTCCGCCAACCGCGCAAACGCATACGGCAACGTGCGGCACGCGTCGAAGCCATTGTGCTGCAACGCTGCGCCATAGGCTTCGGCCAGCGTGCGCACGACCGGCGCCACCGTGTCGAGCGTGTACCGGTCCTGGTGCTTGCTGAACTGGCGCACGCCCGGCGTGAATCCGGAGAAGTGGAAGAACAGCAACGGCTGGCCGTTGGCGGTCGGCCGGCCATCGTCGCCTGCCGCGACGGCACGGTGGTTGAGATTCCAGTAGGCGACGTTCCAGCCGGCATCGCGCTCGACCGCCACGCCCGGCATCATCCCGGGCACGAGGTCGATCCACTTCTGGTCGGTGAAGAGTCCGCGCGGGATGTCAACGACGCAATCGCGCAGCAGCTTGCTCTGCCACCAGCGCACGAAACGGCGCGTGTCCTCGGTCTGCTTCAACGCGATGAAGCCCAGGTTGTAGCTGCCGCTTTGCAGGATGGCCAGTTCGGTGGGATTGCGCCCGTCGTCCAGCCGGTCGGTCAGGTGGGGCGTGAGCACGATCTGCGCGTGGTCGAGCCGTGCCAGGATCGGCGCCACTGAACCATAGACGTGGATGTCCGGGTCGAAGTAGATGACGCGCTCGTATCCGCGCGCGAACAATGCCTCGATGGCCCACGGCTTGATCGCGGTGTTGAGCTCGAGGATCGTGTACTGGAACGTGAAACGGTCAAACTTCGGCAGGCCGAGGTCACGGATCGACAGTTCCGTGTAGTCGTCGCGCGTATCGCGCCCTTCGAACGCATCGTCACACGCGACGACAAAGGCATCGAGGTCCAGATTGTGTGCGCGCACGCTTGCCACCAGCGTCCGCGCGAAGTGCCGGTAGTTGTTGGAAACGATCGTGAAGAAGCAGGTCTTGGGCATCATCGGGGTGGCGCGACGCGTTCCGGCAGAACAGTGGATGCAACAGGGGCGCAGCGCAAAGGGGGATTACAGCACATCGCGTCGCTCCGCCGCCGCAACGGGCGCGACATCCGGCACTTCGAATCCCTGGGGCGGCAGTCCCTGCCGGCTGCGGAGCATCATCGTCTCGAAGGCCGCCTCTAGGTTGCGTGCAAAGCGCGCGCCATCAAACAGCGGTCCGTCGATACACCGCGCCGCAACGCGGGCCCGTACCTCCGCGAGCTCTGCAGGGGAATGCGCCAGCCGCACCGCCAGCGCGGCATACGACGGCAACGTGGACGTGACGAGCTCGGGCAGGTCCAGCGCGCGCAGCAGGCTGGCTGCGACGCGGCTGGCGAAGGTGGCGCCGGCGCAGGTCACGACGGGCAGCCCCGCCCACAGTGCATCGCTTGCCGTCGTGTGGGCGTTGTAGGGCTGCGTGTCGAGGAAGAGGTCGGCCAGCCGATGCCGGGCGAGATGCTTCGGCAGCGGCATGCGGGGCGCAAACACGAGGCGCTGCGGATCCACCTGATGCGCAGCCGCCTCGCGGCGCAGGTTGGCGACGGCGTCGGGGTGGCCCTCGAAGAGCCACAGCACGCTGCCTTCGACGTCGCGCAGGATCTGCATCCAGGTCGCGAACACATCCGGCGTGATCTTGTAGTTGCTGTTGAAGCAGCAGAAGACGAACCCTGCTTCCGGCAGCCCCGCCTCGGCGCGCGTTGGCGTGTCGGCCGCGATGGCGCGCCGGCTGTCGTTGACCTGGTAGCTCGAGGGCATGCGTACGACCTGCTCCGCATAGAACGACTCGTCGCCTGCAGGAACGACGGTGCCGTCCGCCAGGATGTAATCGAAGTACGGCGCCCCCAGGGTGCCCGGGTAACCCAGGTAATTCATCTGCACGGGCGCGGCGCGGTGCGCGAAGATGCCGAGGCGTGCATCGTAGGTATAGCCCTTCAGGTCGATCGCGATGTCGATCTCGTGGTCGAGCAGCCATTGTGCGACGGCGAGGTCGTCGAGGTCGCGCACATCGACGAAGTGCTCGAAGGCCTGCCGCAGCCGCGCCCGCATCGCATCCTCGGTGGGCGGACCGAACGAAACCGCCGTCACCTCGAAGCGGTTGCGGTCGTGGCGCTCGAAGAGTTCAACCATCAGCTGGGATGTCGCATGCTCGTGAAAATCCGCCGACAGATACGCCACCCTGATCCGCTCATGCGCGTAGCGCTCCCCGCTCCACAACGGCGACGGCGAGG
>JANNNM010000446.1:0-4145 GCA_031398535.1 Betaproteobacteria bacterium
TCAAGCTGCAGCTGTCCATAGTGCGTGCCGGCGTCGAGATCCTGGTGGCGACACCCGGCCGCCTCCTGGACCACGTCGAGCAGAAGAGTGTCAACCTCTCGCAGGTCGAGATCTTCGTGCTCGACGAAGCCGACCGCATGCTCGACATGGGTTTCATCCCGGACATCAAGCGGATCATGGCGCTGCTGCCGTCGGGCATCAAGCGGCAGAACCTGCTGTTCTCGGCCACGTTCTCCGGCGAAATCAAGAAGCTGGCCGACCAGTTGCTGAACGAGCCGCAGTTGATCGAAGTGGCCCGCCGCAACACGGCGGCCGATACCGTGTCGCAGGGCGTCTACCACTGCCCGCAGGATGCGAAGCGCGCGCTGCTCACGCAGATCGTCACGTCGCGCAACCTCACCCAGGTGTTGTGCTTCGTGCGCACCAAGCACGGCGCGTCGCGCCTGGCCCGGCAACTCGAGAAGGACGGCCTCGCCACGTCGGCGATCCACGGCGACAAGACGCAGATTGCCCGCATGGAGGCGCTCGATGCCTTCAAGGAAGGCAAGCTGCAGGTGCTGGTGGCCACCGACGTCGCCGCGCGCGGTCTCGATATCGATGACCTGCCGCTGGTCGTCAACTACGAGTTGCCGCATGTGCCCGAAGACTACATCCACCGCATCGGCCGCACCGGCCGCGCGGGGGCTGAAGGCGCCGCCATCTCGTTTGTCGCGCCCGAGGAAGAGAAGTACCTGACCGAAATTGAAAAGATGATGAAGCGGAAGGTGGATGTGCTCACCCTTCCCGGCTTCGATCCCGAGGCCGCCAGTGCCCGCGTGCCGATGCGCGAACGCAGCGAAGTCCGGCCCGCACGCGGCGGCCGCCGCGAACGTGCGGCGGCACCATCGTCCGCACCGGCGCGCGCCGAGGTCCGCGAACGCGCCGAACCCCGCACCGAATCGCGTGCCGAGCCGCGTGCGGAGCCCGTCCGCCGCGAACGTGCGCCGGCCGAACGTATCGAACGCGAGCGCGACCGCGACCTCGCCTATGCTCTCAACCCGGACCAGCCCGCGCACGCGGTTCAACCCGGTAGCCAAGGCAAGTCCGCGGGTCAAGCGCGTGTCGCGCGGCCGAAGCAGGTGCCCGTGCTGCTGATGAAACGCCCGGCGCGCGAGCCGGAAAACGCCTGACCGTCACTGTCGCACGCCACCACGGGTGACATTCGCCACGGGGACGTGGGTTGCGTATTGCCGCGCCGGCTTCGAGTCCGAAGCCGCGGCCGATCTGCAACGGACGGCGGCAATGCTCGATGCGCCGATCACGGTTGACGCCTTAGCCGGCGCCGCATTTGTGCTGGCCCGTGGCCGTGCGGCCGATCTTGCCCGGCTCAACGAGGCGCGCGCCGCGATGCCGCCCATCTTCGCGCGTGCGGTGTTTGCCGCCGGCGATGCGCTCCTGCTGCCCGGCAGCGACGACCAGCCCGGGCGCGCCGATCGCGTCACGCCGCTGCTCGCGGCCATCGACGCGCGACGCGCACAAGGCGATGGGCCATGGCAAAGCGTCTGGGTCGAATATCCCGATACCAATGACGGCAAGGAACTCTCGCCGCTCGCCCGGTCGCTCGAAACGCGTCTCGACGGCGCGTTGCGCGCGGGCGGCGCCCTTCAGGCCGACGCGACGCTGCGCCTGCATGTGTTTCTCACCGCGGGAACGCGCGCCTTCGTCGGCACCAGCGACGATCCCGAGCGCAGCGCTTGGCCGCTCGGCATCCCGCGCCTGCGGATGCCGAGCGACGCACCATCGCGTTCCACGCTGAAGCTGGCGGAAGCGTTCGCGGTCCTGCTCGACAATGCTGACCGCGCCGCGCTACGCCCCGGATTGCATGCGGTGGACCTGGGCGCCGCCCCCGGCGGCTGGACGTGGCAGTTGGCGCGTCGTGGATTGAAGGTAACGGCGATCGACAACGGCCCACTGAAAGGCAGCGTGGCGGAGGATCCACTGGTCACGCACCTGCGCGAGGATGGCCTGCGGTGGCGTCCGCGGCGCGCGGTCGACTGGCTGGTCTGCGACATCGTCGAGCAACCGCTGCGCATCGCCGAGATGATCGGGCACTGGATTGCGGATGGCGCCACGCGCCGCGCGATCTTCAACCTCAAGCTGCCGATGAAGAGGCGCTATGACGAGGTGCGCCGCTGCGAGGCGCGCATCGCCGACATCATCG
The DNA here is from genome assembly GCA_031398535.1 of Betaproteobacteria bacterium. Taxonomy (GTDB): domain Bacteria; phylum Pseudomonadota; class Gammaproteobacteria; order Burkholderiales; family Casimicrobiaceae; genus VBCG01. Next base: position 2,201 of record JANNNM010000446.1, read on the forward strand.
GTCACGCCGGCCTCGACCACGCGCTGCGCGTGCGCCAGCTGTACCACGACCGCGAAGAAGTCACGGCCTTCGTGAAGCGCGTCAACTGACGCGGTTTCCGCGCCGCGCGACGATCACGCCGCGCAGGCCCCGGCCGCCGTGCGCTATCCGCCCAGCCGGTCGAACTGCTGCTGCAGCTTGTCGCGCTTGGCTTTGAAGGATTCAAGACGCTCCCGCTCCTGCGCCACCACGGCGGCAGGCGCGCGCGCCACGAAGCTTTCATTGCCAAGCCTGGACTCCGCTTGCACGATCTGGACATCGTTGAGGCTGATTTCCTTGCCGATGCGCACGCGCTCCTGCACCGGGTCGATCTCGATGTGCAGCATCATCCGGAACACGCCGGCCACCGCCACCGGCGAGTCGGTCGTCGGCAGGTCGTCGACGATCTCGACACTCGACACCTTGGCGAGCGGCAGCAGGTAGGGCGTGAACTCGCGCAACGCAGCAGCATCACCGGTGACGATCAGCGGCACGCGTACGGCGGGCGAGAGCTTCATCTCGCCGCGCAGTTCGCGGCAGGCCGCCACGATGGCCTTGAGCTGCGCCATCTTAGCGTCGGACGCGGCGTCCACACGGCTGAAATTGGCCACGGGAAACGGCTGCGTGGAAATGGAGATGCCGGACTTGCCGGCGAGCGGAGCCACGGTCTGCCACAGCTCCTCGGTGATGAACGGGATAAACGGGTGCGCGAGGCGCAGCGTGGCTTCGAGTTCGCGCACCAGCACGCTGCGGGTGCCGCGTGCCGCGGCTTCGTCGCCGGCGGCATCGGCCTGCGCCAGCTGCACCTTGGCCAGCTCGACGTACCAGTCGCAATACTCGTCCCACACGAACTCGTAGAGCGCGCGCGCGGCGAGATCGAAACGGTAGGTCTCGATGCCCGTGGAGATGTTGTGCTTGGCCTGCTGCAGGCGGCCCAGCAGCCAGCGATCGACGAAGCTCAGCGTGCGCGGCAACGCTTCGTCAATGCCGCAGTCCTTGCCTTCGAGGTTCATCAGCACGAAGCGCGTGGCGTTCCACAGCTTGTTGCAGAAGTTGCGATACCCCTCGCAGCGGTTGAGGTCGAAATTGAGCGTGCGGTTGAACGTAGCAAGTGAGGCGAAGGTGAAGCGCAACGCATCGGCGCCAAACGCCGGGATGCCGTTTGGATACTGCTTGCGCGTGCGCTGCGCGATCTTCTCGGCCTGCCGCGGGTCCATCATGTTGCTGCTGCTCTTCACGACCAACGCATCGACGCCGATGCCGTCGATCAGGTCGAGCGGATCGAGCACGTTGCCCTTCGACTTCGACATCTTCTGGCCTTCGTCGTCGCGCACCAGCGCGTTGATGTAGACGTCGTGGAACGGAATGCGGCCGGTGAAGTAGGTGGTGGTCATGATCATCCGCGCCACCCAGAAGAAGATGATGTCGAAGCCGGTCACCAGCACCGACGACGGCAGGAACGTGCGCAGCTCCGGCGTGTCCTCGGGCCAGCCCAGCGTGGAGTGGCACCACAGCGCGGAGGAGAACCACGTATCCAGCACGTCCTCGTCCTGCCGCAGCGATGCAGGCTCGCGCCCGGTCTTCGTGACGGCCTGCGCGCGCGCCGCCGCCTCACTGCGCGCCACGTAGATGGCGCCGGCGTCGTCGTACCACGCCGGGATGCGGTGGCCCCACCACAGCTGGCGCGAGATGCACCAGGGGTGGATGTTGCGCATCCACTCGAAGTACGTCTTATCCCAGTTGCGGGGTTCGAAGACGGTGCGGCCGTCCTCGACCGCGGCGATGGCCTCCTTCGCGAGGGTGGGGGCGTCGACGTACCATTGGTCCGTCAGCAGCGGCTCCAGCACCACGCCCGAACGGTCGCCGTGCGGCACCGGGATCACGCGGTCCTCAGCCCCGCGGTACAGGCCGAGCGCCTCGATGTCCG
>JANNNM010000491.1:0-5155 GCA_031398535.1 Betaproteobacteria bacterium
GACGCTGACGACCGAGAACCTGGAGACGCGCGTGGCGCGGATGGTGGCGGAGCTGGAGGCGGCCGCCGGTTGATCGCGCCGCCTACGCGGGCGCGCACATCACGACAAGATCGGGGCCGTCACCTTCGGCGGTCCAGCCGGCCGAGACCATCAGGTCGCGCAACCCCTTGTCGGTCATGTAGCGGTGATTGGCATCCGTGCGGCCGCTGAACACGCGATAGACCGCCGTCGTGTTGGCCGGGCACACGCCCGCCACCGGCAACGCCATGAACATGTACTTCGCGTCCTCCTCCACCAGCCCGGGGAACTTGATCCGTGTTTCCGCGCACTCGGTGTCGCCGCGGCCGTAGTAGTGGGAGTCGCCCAGCAGCGGCGGGATGTAGAAGCGGCACACGCCCTGGAAACCCGCCACCGCGGTGATGAACGCCTTGAACTTGTGCCCTGTGCGCGTCCACCCCTTGATGACCGTGCCGGCATCCAGCGCGGCAATCTCGCCCGCGCCCCACGTCACGAAGTAGTGGTCGAAGCCCGCGTGATAGAACTCGACGACGTCGACTGCCGCGGTACCAAAGCTGTAGCTCGCGTTGTTGCAGCCCTTCTGGTTGGCGATGGGCGTGTTGTCAATCGGTGCGTAGAAGCCAAGCGAGGGCAGCAGCAGGGCCGGGATTGCCGCGAAACTGTTCGTGCACGGCATCACGGGCGGATAGTAGTCGCGACCACCGGCCGTGACCTTGCCGACGAACAGCACCTTGATCGGCATCGGTGCCGGCGCCGCACCGGTTTCGGAGAAATTGACGATGAAGCGATACAGGCCGGTGCCTGGCGGCGGATCGAACATCTCCAGCTTGGTCCCGGGCTCCGGCGCAATCGACCGGGTGCTGTCGGCCGCCAGGGGTGATGTGAAGGTCGTGATCACCAGGGTGCCGTTGGAGGGTCCCGCGTAAGTGCCGTTGAAGCCGGACGCCGACGCCGGCACCTGCAGGATCACGCGGCCGGCGTTACCGCCGATGGTGGTGCCGGCCGGCAGGTCCAGCAACGAGAAGGTGGACGTCGCGGCCAGGCTGCCGGGGCCGGCGAGCGCGCACGAAACCGTGACGGGCCCATTGGCAATCAGCGTCTGCGCACAACTCTTGATTTCGGAGAGCACGTCAAGCTGGATCGTGCGGGCGCCGACCTTGTTGCCGCCGATGACTTCCGCATCGTTGTACCTGGGCGCGCACCCGCCCAGCAGCACGGCCATCAAGCACGCCACCAGCACGGTCGGGCGGAAGGAAGTCATGCTGCCTCCGAAAGGGGCCAACAGGTCGACTTCGCCACGATGCGCGGTGCTGCCGAAGGCGTCAAGGGGGCCGGACGAACGGCCCGTCGAAGCCCCGGGGAATCAGAACCCCACGTTGGCCTTGCCCTTCAGCTTCAGGATGGCCCGCGCTTCGTCCGGCGTGGCGATGGAAAGCCCCATGCCTTCGATGATCGACCGTACGGCGCGCACCTGCGCGGCGTTCGATTCGGCCAGCTTGCCGGGTCCGAGCCACAGACTGTCTTCCAGGCCCACGCGCACGTTGCCACCCATCGCAGCCGACATCGCGGCGATCGGCAGCTGGTTGCGGCCCGCGCCCAGCACGCTCCACCGGTACTGATCGCCGAACAGGCGATCGGCGGTGCGCTTCATGTGCATCACGTCATCCGGGTGCGCGCCGATGCCGCCCAGGATGCCGAACACGCTCTGGATGAAGAGCGGCGCCTTCACCACGCCCCGGTCGAAGAAGTGCTTGGCCGTGTACAGGTGGCCGATGTCGTAGCACTCGATCTCGAAGCGCGTGTTGTTGGCCTCGCAGGAGGTCAGGATGTGCTCGATGTCCGTGAACGTGTTCTTGAAGATGCGGTCTCGCGAACCTTCGAGGTACGGGCGCTCCCACGCGTGCTTCAGGTCCGGGAAGCGCGCCAGCATCGGATAGAGCCCGAAGTTCATCGAGCCCATGTTGAGCGACGCCACTTCGGGTTTCAGCTGCAGCGCGGGTTGCAGGCGCTCTTCAATGGTCATCGTCGGCGCGCCGCCGGTGGTGAAGTTGATCACCACGTCGCTGCGCTTGGCAATGGCGGGCGCGAATTCGCGGAAATATTTCGGGTCCTGCGTGGGGCTGCCATCCACCGGATTGCGCGCATGCAGGTGGACGATGGCGGCGCCCGCTTCCGCGGCGGCGACCGCCGCATCGGTGATTTCCTGCGACGTGATCGGCAGGTACGGCGACATCGACGGCGTGTGGATGGCGCCAGTGACGGCGCAGGTGATGATGACCTTGTTCGGAGCAGCCATGGTGAAGAATGTCCTCTAGTCGGAATCGGGTTGTTCGCGCTTGTGCCGGGCCAGGGCCATCAGCCGGCGGTCGCGCCATTGCATCCGCGCATCACGCTGCGCGGCATTGAAGGAGATGCCCATGGCATCGGCCACGTGGGCGGCATTGGCGGCAGACCATGACTCCGGCCCTGCCGGCGTCTTGGCCAGCTGGCGATAGAACTCGGCATAGCGCGCGCAGTAATCCGGCACGCCGCCCGGCGCATTCAATTCGATGGTGGCGAAAGGGCCGAGGAATGACCAGCGCAGGCCCAGCCCCGCGCTGATCGTCTTGTCGAGATCGGCCGGGGTGATGTAGCCCTCGGCGACCAGCCGCATGGCCTCGGTGAGCAGCGCGCCCTGTAACCGGTTGAGCACGAAGCCCGACAGCTCGCGCTTGATCACCACCGGCACCTGGCCGATGTCGCTCATCACCGCATACGCGCGGTCGAGCGTTGCACGCGTGGTCCAGGGCGCGCCGCACAGTTCGACCACCGGCACCAGATGCGGCGGATTGACCGGATGCGCGACGATGCAGCGCGCGCGACCGGCGAGGTCCTCGGTGAATTGCGACGCGGGGATCGCCGACGTGGAACTGGCCAGCACCGTGCCGGGCGCCGCGGCGCGATCGAGTGCGGCGTAAACCTCGATCTTCAGTGCCAGGATTTCCGGCAGGTTCTCCTGCACCCACGCCGCGCCGGCCACCGCATCTTCCAGTGTCGCCGTGGGCAGGATGCGCGCCGACGCCGCTGCGGCATCGTCGCACAGGCCCATCGACTGTTGTTCCGTCAGGCTGTCCGCGATGAAGACCTGCGCGGCCGCGACCTGTTCCGCCGCTGCGTCGTACAGATGCACCGTCCAGCCGGCTCGCGCAAACACCATCGCCCATGCCCGCCCCACCAACCCCGCGCCAATGATGGCTGCAGTCTCCATGCGCCTCCTTTGCTGGCGCGCGTCGTGCGCGTGCCGTTGCACTGCCGCGCGACTTCCCGCGCGCCTCCGCGTACATTGTCGCATTCGGCCGCGTTGCGGTCATGGGGAGAACGCTTCGATGGACATGCAGATTCGCGGCCTGCGCGTGCTGGTCACCGCCGGCGCTTCGGGCATCGGCCTTGCAACGGCACGGGCATTTGCCCGCGAGGGCGCGCGCGTGCATGTGTGCGATGTCGACACGCGCGCGCTGGCCGCGCTGGCCGCCAGCGACCCGGCAATCGGGCAGCAGCTGTGCGATGTCGCGGATCCGGACGCCGTGGCTGGCCTCTTCACCGGTGCGGTCCGCGAGATGGGCGGGCTTGATGCGCTCGTCAACAACGCGGGCATTGCCGGGCCCACCGCACCGTGCGAGGAAATCAATCTCGCTGACTGGAACCGGACGCTGGCCGTGGACCTGACTGGCCAGTTCCTGTGCGCGCAGCGGGCCATTCCGTTGCTGAAGGCCAGCGCCAACGGCAGCATCGCCAACCTGTCGTCGGCCGCCGGCCGCTTCGGCTTTCCGAACCGCTCGCCGTATGCGGCAGCCAAGTGGGGCGTGATCGGCTTCACCAAGTCGCTGGCGATGGAACTGGGCGACTTCGGCATCCGCGTGAATGCGATCTGCCCCGGCTCGGTGGCAGGCGCGCGGATCGAATCCGTTTATGCCAACAAGGCGAAGCTGCGCGGTGTGGAGGCCGAAGTCGTCCGCGACGAGATGCTGGGCAAGACGTCGCTGAAGCGCTTCGTCACGGCGGATGACGTGGCCCATGCCATCGTGTTCCTCGCCTCGCCGCGCGGTGCCAACATCTCGGGGCATGCGCTGCCGGTGGATGCGGATACGCATGCGCTGGTGTAGTCGTCGGCGATAGGAAAGCATCGTTGGTGGACTTGCAGGCGAGGCTTCAGCGTCGCAGGTTTGCAGCATCGAACCGGCGAGGCTGATGCCATGCCTGCAGTTCCTCCATCATGAACGTCCGTTCTCATTCCAAGGAGTCTTTGCATGGCTGTTTCACTGCCTGAAACTTTCCGCCTTGAAGGCCGCGTCGCCCTCGTCACCGGTGCGTATCGCGGCCTGGGCTTCGCGATCGCCCGCGGCCTGGCCGAAGCCGGCGCCACCGTGGTGCTCAACGGCCGCAGGCCGGAGGAACTGAAGAAGGCCGCCGCCATGCTGACGGCCGAAGGCCACAACGCCGATGTGGAGGCCTTCGACGTCGTTGACCGCGAGGCCGTCCATGCCGGCGTCGACGCCGTCATCGCGCGCCATGGCGCCATCGACATCCTGATCAACAACGCGGGCATCCAGCGCCGCGGCCCGGTGGAGACGTTTCCCGCCGAGGACTGGGACGCGATCATCGCGACCAACCTCACCGCGCCGTTCGTGGTGTCGCAGGCCGTGCTGCCGGGCATGATTGCGCGCAAGCGAGGCAAGATCGTCCACATCGCGTCGCTGATGAGCGAACTGGCGCGGCCGTCGGTGGTGCCCTATACCGCGGCGAAGGGTGGCGTGCGCCAATTGACGCGCGGCATGGCCGTGGAACTGGCCCCGCACAACATCCAGGTCAACGCGATTGCACCCGGCTACTTCTCCACCGAGATGAATCGCGCGCTGATCGACAACGTCGACTTCAATGCGTGGGTGTGCAAGCGCACGCCCGCCGGCCGCTGGGGCGATCCGCACGAACTGGCAGGGCTGGCCGTGTTCCTGTCATCCCCCGCTGCGAACTACATGACCGGCCAGCTGGTGGTGATGGACGGCGGGATGTCCGTTGCCCTGTAAAAAGGGGCCAGGCTCAATTAAACAAAGGGGCCAGGGTCGAATTGTTTAATCGACCCTGGCCCCTTTTTTAATTC
>JANNNM010000518.1:0-1981 GCA_031398535.1 Betaproteobacteria bacterium
CTGGCGCTGGCCGCCGGCGTGCTGGCCCTTCCGGTCCCCGCCCAGGCGGTGGAGGCGGGTGCCGCCGCTCCCAATTTCTCGCTGCCCACCACCAAGGGCGAGCCGCTGGCGCTCGACAAGCTGCGCGGCAAGGTGGTCTACGTCGACTTCTGGGCGTCGTGGTGCGGACCGTGCCGCCGCTCGTTCCCGTGGATGAACGAGATGCAGCAGAAATACGGCGCCAAAGGCTTTACCGTCGTGGCGATCAACGTCGACAAGAAGCGCGCGGACGCCGATAAATTCCTGGCGCAGATCCCGGCCAACTTTCCGGTTGTGTACGATGAAGCCGGAACCACGCCCGCGGCCTATGCGGTCAAGGGCATGCCCAGTTCGTACCTGATCGATCCGACCGGCAAGGTCTCGTATGTCGAGCGCGGCTTCGTCGACGAGAACAAGGCGCCGCTCGAGGATCGCGTGAAGGCGCTGCTGGCCACCGTCAAGAATTGAAGGAAGTGCATGCCATGCGTCGTTGGATAGCCGTCCTGCTGGGACTGACACTGGCCGGTTGCGCCAGTTTCAATCCGCCGCAGCCGTGGGAACGCGGCGAACTCGCGCGGCCGTCGATGCAGTTCGACTACGATCGCCTCGACGCGCGCACACAGGCCCACATCTACACCAGCAAGGAAGCCGCGTTCGGTGGCTATGGCGTCGGCGGCGGTGGCTGTGGCTGCAACTGACCGCACCTCGCGCGGCCTTTCGCCGCTGCTGGCCGCGGCACTTGCGCTGCCCGGCATCGTGCCCACCGCCGCGTACGCGCAGTCCGCCCCCAACCAGGGCCGCATCGAGCTGCAGTACCTCAACTACCGCGACTGGCAGCCCGGCAAGAACCGGATGAAGGTGGAGGCGCCGGGCCTCTACGCGCTGGTCCCGTTGTCCGACACGTGGGTGATGGAAGGCTCGCTGATCTACGACGCCGTCTCCGGCGCATCACCCAAGTTCTTCAACACGCTGTCGGGCGCGACGATCGGCGAATACCGGACGGCCGGCAACCTCAAGGTCACCAAGTATTTTGGCAGCTACGCCATCAGCGTTGACGGTGCCGTGTCTTCCGAAACCGATTTCCTGTCACGCGCCGCGGGCGCGCAGGTGCAGCTCTTCAGCGATGACCGCAACCGCACGCTGACCTTCGGCATCGCCGGTACCAACGACCGCATCAATTCCAATAACGGCATCGCGGTGAATGAAGGCCGCAACACCGTCGACTTCCTCGTCGGCATCACGCAGGTGCTGAACAAGAATGCGATCGTGCAGTCGAACCTCACCTACTCGACGGGCCACGGCTACTTCAGCGACCCGTACAAGTCGCTCGACACGCGGCCGTCCACGCGGCAGATCACCGCGTGGCTGACGCGCTACAACCAGTACATCCCGGAAGCCGACGCCACGATGAAGCTGGCGTACCGGTTGCTGCACGATTCCTTCGGCTCTACGTCGAACATGTTCGAGGCCTCGTGGGTGCAGGCATTGCCGTGGGGGATGACGCTCACACCGCTGCTGCGCTACTACTCGCAGAGCGCCGCCGATTTCTACAAGAATCCGCCGTGGCCCAAGGGTTACGTCGAAGGCGAGTACTACTCGGCCGACACGCGCCTCGCCGCCTTCGGCGCGCTGACCGGCGGCATCACTGTCGCCAAGGTGTTCACCGATGGCTGGAGCATCGCGCTGCGCGCCGACTACTACCGGCAGAACACCGCGTGGCGCCTGGGCGGCAACGGCAGCCCCGACATCCAGACGTTCTCCGCCCGGTGGCTGCAGGTGGATGTGATCAAGACCTTCTGAAACAAAGGGGTCAGGGTCAGTTAAATAAAGGGGTCAGGGTCGGATTAAAAAAGGGGTCAGGGTCAGTTGGGTTCGGCTTCGGCCAAGCAGCAGATTTCTCCAACTGACCCTGACCCTGACCCCTTTGTTTCAGAAGGTCTTGATCACATCCACCTGCAGCCAC
>JANNNM010000549.1:0-8247 GCA_031398535.1 Betaproteobacteria bacterium
GCTGGCCGGGCTCCTGACCGCCCATGGATTGTCATGGCGCGAACGCATCGCCAACCTGCGCTGGTTCGCGGCGCTGGAAGCCCAGCAGTTCGTCCGGCCCGCGCACGAAACCGTGGCGACGATGCTGCGGCCGCTGCCGCCGCGCGTTGCCGCGCTGCTGTGGGAACCGCTGTGCCTCGCCGCGTTGAACACGCCGGCCCGCCTGGCCTCGGCGCAGATCTTCGCCAACGTACTGCGGGCATCCTTCGCCGGCACGCCCGGCGCCAGCGATTTCATCCTGCCCGCGTGCGACCTGTCCGCGTTGTTCCCGGAAGCTGCGCAGCGGGCGATCGTCGCGGCCGGCGGTGCGGTGACGCTCGGCAAGCGCGCGCAGGTACTGGCAGCCGGCCCCAGGCAAGCGATGCTGGCCGTGGGCGAGCGCGCGATGCCGGTGGCGGCCGTCATCCTGGCGGTCGGGCCGCACCAGGTGGAACAGGCGCTCGCGCCGGAGTTCGTCAGCAGCCATCCGCCGCTGGCGGCAGCCGTCGACGTGTTGCAACTGCTGCGCTACGAATCGATCACCACCGTCTGGCTCGGCACCGGCCAACGCGTGCCACTGCCGGCCCCCAGCGTCCGGCTGGACGACGCGCCCGCGCAAGGGCTGGTCGATCGGCCCGACGTGCGGGCGCGCGCGACGCCGGAGGCGGCGCGCCCGGCGCTGGCGCAGATGGTGGCCGCGATCATCAGCGCCGACGGCCCGCACCTCCACGGCCCGCACGCCGACCTGGCGCGTGCCGTCGACGCGCAACTGCAACGGCTGCATCCGGGTTGGTCCGCCAGCGCGTGGTCGCAGGTGATCGTGGAGAAGCGCGCCACGTATGCCTGCACGCCCGACCGCCCGCGTCCGCCGGCGCCCCGGCTCGCGCCAGGTCTCTATGTCGCGGGCGACTACACCGACGCGGCGTTTCCCGCCACGCTCGAAGCGGCGGTGCGCAGCGGCCTCGCGGCGGCACGCGCCGTGATCGACGATCGCCGCTAGGTCGTGCGGTGCTGGCGATACGCGCTGCGTGCCGCGCGCTTTCGCCGATCCGTCAGTGATCGGTAAGGCCGCGCGCGTGACCATTCGATGGTCGCCACCACCCTGGTGGTTCAACCTCGAGAGTGACCCATGCACTGGATCCGGCTGTTCATCGCGATCGCAATCCTGTCCTTCGGCGCCACGCGTCCGGCGCATGCCGCCGACGCCACCGACCACTGGTGGAATCCCGGTGAATCGGGCTGGGGCTTAAGCGTCACGCACCAGGACAACATCGCCTACATTGTGATCTTCGCGTACGGCAGCGACAGGAAGCCGCTGTGGCTCGCCGCGACGGCCACGCGCTATGGCGCGGACATGAACGGGAATCCCGGCTTCGCCGGCCCGCTCTACGTGATGAGCGGACCGCCGCTGGGCGGCGTCTTCGATCCCGCCGCGGTGACCGGCACGCCGGTGGGCCGCGCGGTGCTCCAGCTCGACAGTCCCGCGTCGGCGTCACTCCACTACGACGTCAACGGCCTGGCGGTGACCAAGGCCGTGCGCCGCTTCACGTTCCGCAACCACGACTGGCGCGGCACCTATCGCGCCGTGCAGCGCGCCAACTACGACAATTGCACGCCCGGCTTCGAGCCGACGTTCAACTACGACGACGGGATGATCGACGTCGACCAGGACGGGACCAAGTTCACGCTGGCCTTCGACGGCCGCAAGGCGGTATGTACGTACACGGGGACCTACCGGCAGGACGGCCGCGTGGGCTCGGTGACCGGCAAGTACCAGTGCACCGGCGGCCCGCAGGGCGATTTCGTGATGTCCAACATCGAGACGAATTCGATGTCGATCTCCGGACTCATCAAGGCCACGCATCCGCAATGCGGCCTGATGTCGCAGGCGTTCTCGGGCTTCAGCCTCGACGCGCAGTAACGGGCCGTCAGCGCGCGCCGGCGGGGTCGCCGGACACGGCGGCGCGCGCGCGTTCGCGCAGCACGTACTTCTGGATCTTGCCGGTGGCGGTCTTCGGCAGCGGCCCGAACACGATGGTGCGCGGCGCCTTGAAGTGCGCGAGGTGCTCGCGGCACCAGCTGATGAGTGCGGCCGCGGTCGTGACCGGCGCGTCCGGCTTCAGCACGACGAACGCACAGGGCGTCTCGCCCCACTTGACGTCCGGCTGCGCGACGACCGCCGCTTCCATCACCTGCGGATGGCGGGTCAGGCATTCCTCGATCTCGATCGAGCTCACGTTCTCGCCGCCGGTGATGATGATGTCCTTGCTGCGGTCCTTGATCTCGATGTAGCCGTCCGGGTGCCAGACGCCGAGGTCGCCGGAATGGAACCAGCCGTCGGCGAACGCCGCCGCATTCGCCGTCGGGTTCTTGAGATAGCCCTTCATCAGCGTGCTGCCGCGGAGCATCACCTCGCCCATCGTCACGCCGTCGCGCGGCACCGGCGCGGCGGTCACCGCGTCGGCGACCTGCACCGCCGCCAGCGTGGCCATCGGCACGCCCTGCCGCGCCATCATCTGCGCTCGCGCCGGCAACGGCAGCGCGTCCCATTCGGTTTGCGGTGTGCACACGGTAGCCGGCCCGTAGGTCTCGGTGAGGCCGTACAGATGCGTGACGCGGAAGCCCATGCCCTCCATTGCGGCGATCACGGTCGACGGCGGCGCGGCGCCACCGGTGGCCACTTCCACGGTGTGGGCAAACGTCACCTTCGCTGTCACCGGCGCATGAATGAGCAACGTGAGCACGATCGGCGCGCCGCACAGATGCGTGACGCGGTGGTCGACGATTGCGCGGAAAATCAAGGCGGGGTCGACCCGGCGCAGGCATACGTGCGTGCCGCCGGCGGCGGTGACGGCCCACGTATAGGTCCAGCCGTTGCAGTGGAACATCGGCAGCGTCCACAGGTAGACGCTGTCCGGGCCGACCTTGAACGTCATGGCGCTGCCCAGCGCATTGAGATACGCGCCGCGATGGTGATAGACCACACCTTTCGGGTCGCCGGTGGTGCCGGACGTGTAGAGCAGCGACAGCGCATCCCATTCGTCGCGCGGACCGGGCCACGCAAACGTGGGGTCGCCTTGCTCCAGCAGCGCCTCGTAGGTGATGCTGCCGAGATGCTCCCCCGGCACCCCCAGCGCATCGTCGATGTCCACCACCAGCAGGCGGCGCGTGGTCAATGCCAGCACCTCGCGGATCACCGGCGCGAACTCCGGGTCGGTGATCAGCACGTCGGCCTCGCCGTGGTCGAGGCAGAACGCCAGCGTGCGCGCGTCGAGGCGGATGTTGAGCGCATTGAGGACCGCGCCCAGCGCGGGCACCGCGTAATGGGCTTCGAGCAGCGCCGGCACGTTGGGGGCCATCACCGCCACCGTGGTGCCATGCGTGACGCCGCGCGCCACCAGGGCTGACGCAAGGCGCCGGCACCGCGCCGCGAATTCGCGGTACGTGTAGGCCACGGGCCCGTGCCGCACGGCCACCTTGTCCGGGTATACGAGTTCGCTGCGCTCGAGGAAGCTGACCGGCGACAGCGGCACGTGGTTGGCCGCATTGCGCGCCAGGCCATCGTCGAAGCGCGACGATGCGGTCATCATCAATTCCGGCGGGACGGGTGGCGCACGGCGGCTAGCTGCCGGTGCGGTTGCGCATCAGGCGCTGCTTGTCGCGGACCCAGTCGCGTTCCTTGATGGCCTCGCGCTTGTCGTGCTGCTTCTTGCCCTTGGCGAGCCCCACTTCGAGCTTGATCCGGCCGGTGCGGTAATGCAGGTCGAGCGGCGCCAGCGTGTAGCCGGCACGCTCCACCTTGCCGACGAGCCGGTTGATTTCCTCGCGGTGCATCAGCAGTTTGCGCGACCGCGTGGGGTCGGCCTGGATATGCGTGGACGCGGTGGCCAATGGCGAGATGTGCGCGCCGATCAGGATGATCTCGGCGTTCTTGATGACGACGTAGGCTTCCTTGATGTTGGCCCGGCCCGCCCGGATGGCCTTCACCTCCCAGCCTTCAAGGGCCAGGCCGGCTTCGACGCGTTCCTCGATAAAATAGTCGTGGAATGCTTTGCGGTTTTCGACGATGCTCATGTGTGGTCCGATGGTGCCTCCGGGTCGGCGGCAGCCTCGGGCCATTCTAACAACCCCCGGAATACGTTCATGCATCGCGTCGTCAAATCGGTCCTCGTCCCGCACAGCGCCCGCCAGATGTTCGACCTGGTCGACGATGTCGAGGCCTATCCGCAGTTCCTGCCATGGTGCAGCGGCGCGCAGGTGCTGGCCGGCAAGGGCAATCGCAAAACCGCGCGCATCGACATCGACTACCACGGGGTCCGCGCGCACTTCACGACCGACAACGTCAATGTTCCGGGCGCGTCGATCGTGGTGACGCTGAAGGAAGGACCGTTCCGCCAGCTGCACGGCGAATGGCACTTTCGCGCGCTGTCGCCGCAGGCCTGCAAGGTGGAATTTGCATTGAACTACGAGTTCGCCACCGCCGTGCTGGAAGGCCTCGTCGGCCCGGTGTTCAATCACATCGCCAACACGTTCATCGATGCGTTCGTGCGCCGGGCCGAGGCGGCCTACGAACCGCCGCCACCGACGTGACGATCAACGTGACCGTCGTCCATGCGGCGCCCGGCGTCGAGGCCGTGACCGACCTGGCGCTGCCGCATCCGGCCACCGTGGCGCAGGCGGTCGCCGCCAGCGGCCTCGTCGAACGATGCCAGCTGGCAGGGGCGGACATCGGGTATGCCATCTTCGGCCAGCGTGCCGAGCCGGACACCCTGTTGCGCGATGGCGACCGGATCGAGTTGACGCGGCCGCTGCAGATCGACGCCATGGCGGCGCGACGCCTGCGCGCGGCCCAACGCCGCACGCGAGGTTGACGTCCTCCGCGTTGCGCGAATGTCGCTGATCGGAGACAATGACGCCATGGTGACCCGCCCAACCGCCCGCCACCGCCCGTTCGCGCTCCTCTGCGCGGCGCTCGCATTGGCGGCGTCCCCGGTGCTGGCCAAGGATGCCCCGAAGCCCCGCACGTTCTCCTCTGCCGCGTTCGAGACAGCCGGCAAGGTCTGGAACGGCGCGCAGGACGTGGCCATCTATGCGCTGGGCCTGATCGGCGTCGACTATCGCTTCGGCGGCAACTCGCCGGCTAGCGGCCTTGATTGCAGCGGCCTCGTGCGCTACGTGTTCCAGGAAGTGACCGGCGTCACGCTGCCGCGCACGTCACGGGAAATGAGCGGCCTCGGCAGCAAGATCGCGCTCGGCGAACTCAAGCCCGGCGATCTCGTGTTCTTCAACACGCGCCATTTCAATTTATCTCATGTCGGAATCTACCTCGGCGAAAGCCGCTTCATCCACGCGCCGGCGCGCGGCGGCGAAGTGGAGATCGCCCGGCTTTCCGAGAACTACTGGCAGAAGCATTTCGATGGCGCGCGACGGCTGGTCGGCGTGCTGCCCGCGATGATGCCCAGCGTGATTTCGCCCGCATTGGCCGAGGCCCCGGCCTTCAGCGCGATGCAGGCGGCGCCGCCCCCGGCGGACGCCGACACCGCCCGCTAGACCTGCCGCGTCACTCCCTGGCGCCGGCGCGCTTCAGTGCCTCGGCCGCCGCCTGGTCATTGCCCCGCACGGCCCACGAAAGTGCGGATGCGCCGTTCTCGTTGCGCTTGTTGACGTCGGCCCCCTTCGCGATCAGCAGCGTCACCACGTTGAAGCGGCCCTCGCGCACAGCCATCATCAGCGCCGTCGTGCCGTTGGCCGACGTCGCGTTGATGTTGGCGCCTTCGGCCAGCAGGTAGGTGACCATTGCGTCCTTGCCCCCGGTCGCCGCATAGATCAGCGGCGTCCACTGCGTGCCCTCGAGCTCGGCGCCCTTCTGCCGCAGCTTCTTCGCGACTTCCAGGTTGCCGTTGATCGCCGCGGCCATCAGCGCCGAGTCGCCATTGGGCGTGCGCGCGTTGACCTTGGCGCCGGCCGCCAGCAATGCGTCGACGCTGCCGACGGCATTGCTGCGCGCGGCCACCACCAGCACCGGCTCGCCGTTGTTGTTCACGGCGTTCGCATCGGCGCCCTTCCCCAGCATTTCCTTCACCTGCGCCACGCGATCGTTGTAGGCCGCGATCGCCAGGTCTTCGTTGGGTTGCGCCTGGGCGAGGCCGATGCCGCACAGCACCAGCACGCACGCACAGGCGTAGCGAAGGCGGTTGGCACAGGAGGAAAGGTCAGCTTGGAATGGGGTTCGCATGGGGATCGATCTTGAACAGGTTGAAGAAATTGGCGGACGTGGCCGCGGCGATCGCGGCGACGGGAACATCGCGCAACCGCGCCACCTCGGCCGCCACGTAGGCGACCCAGGCGGGCTGGTTGCGCTTGCCCCGGTACGGCATCGGGGCGAGATAGGGGCTGTCGGTCTCGATCAGCATCCGGTCGAGCGGCACGCGCTGCGCCACGTCCTTCAGCGCATGCGCGTTCTTAAACGTGACGATGCCGGAAAACGAAATGTGGAACCCGAGGTCGAGCGCGCGCTGCGCCACGTCCCACGTCTCGGTGAAGCAATGCATCACGCCACCGGCCTCGCCGGCGCGTTCCTCGCGCATGATCGCGATGGTGTCGTCAGCCGCCGAGCGCGTGTGGATCACGAGCGGCTTGCCCGTCTCGCGCGCGGCGCGGATGTGGCGGCGGAAGCGCGCGCGCTGCCACTCGAGGTCGCCTTCGAGGCGGAAGTAGTCGAGACCCGTCTCGCCGATGGCCATCACCTTGGGCGTGGCGGCCATCGCGACCAGTTCGGCCACGCTGGGCTCGGGCGTGTCGGTGTAGTCCGGATGCACGCCCACGGTTGCATACAGATTGGCGTGTGCCTGCGCGATGGCCACGACCTGCGGCCACGCCGGCAGGTCGACGCCGATGCACAACGCATGCGTGACCTGGTGCTCCCGCATCGCCTCCAGTACGGCAGGCAGCTCGCTCGCGAGTTCGGGAAAATCGAGGTGGCAATGCGAATCGACGAACACGGGGCAACGATCAACGGAAGGGGATTGGGGGAATCGACCGCCGGACTACCGCCTGCAAGCGGCGAATCGCTACATCGTATGCGTGGGCCGCGTGGAGGCCAGCGTTTCGCCGAGGATCTTCTCGATGGTGGCGCGTGCCGCAGCACCGGTTTCATCCTGCGTGAACTGCACGCCGATGCCCTGCGTGCGGTTGCCCTGCACGCCCTCGGGCGTGAGCCACACGACCTTGCCCTGCACGGCCAGCCGGTTGGGATCGTCCATCAGCGACAGCAGCATGAACACCTCCTCGCCCAGCGCGTACTGCCGCGACGTGGGAATGAAGATGCCGCCGCCCTTCAGGAACGGCATGTACGCCGCATACAGCGCCGCCTTCTCGCGGATGTTGAGCGACAGCACGCCGGGCCGTGCCACATTGGGCGCGGGGGCAGGAGGCGGGGCTTTGCGGTCGACCATGGTCAGGGAAAGACACTCCGGTAATCGAGCAATACCATTTCGGCGACCAGCCGTGGCTGCAACGGATGCGCCACCAGCATCCGCTGGCGCAGCAGCGATCGATGATAGCGAAAGAGGGCCTTCGGCGCCACCACGCGCGCCAGTTCGGCCAGCGGCGCCGCAAAGTCGGGATTGAATGCCGCCGCACCGCCACTGGCGACGCGGCCGAGATCGGCCGTCCAGGCGATCAGCCAGTCGATGCCGAGCGCCAGTCGCGCTTTTCGTTCCTCGCGCGGCGCGCCGTCGATGCGCGCCGCCAGCGCCACCGGTGACATCGAGCGTGGCGCGGCGAGCGCATCGAGCCAGACGCGGCGCTCCTGCTGCAGCGCCGGATCGGCCAGCGTCACGGCCACCAGCGGCGCCCCGCCCGCCTGCCCCAGCAGCGACGCCGCGTTGGCGAGGCCCTGCGCCTGCAGCCAGGCCTGCGCCTGCGCGGTGGTCGCGCGTGGCGCCGGCACATGCCGGCAGCGGCTGCGGATGGTCGCAGGCAACCGTGCCGGCTGATGTGCAACCAGCAGCAGGTACGTGTCCGGTGGTGGTTCCTCCAATGTCTTCAGCAGCGCATTGGCGGCAATGCCGTTCATCTGTTCGGCCGGAAAGACCACCACCACCTTGCCGCGGCCGCGGGCACTGGTGCTCTGCGCAAAACCGACCGCGCCGAAAGCGAATAACAAAACGATTACGATAAAAATGCGACACGATAAAACAGCTTTCATATAATTTTTGCTTTCCCGGA
>JANNNM010000561.1:0-1683 GCA_031398535.1 Betaproteobacteria bacterium
CCGCAGGACATCGCGCTGATCGATGCGCGCAAGGGCTTGAAGATGTTCGAGAAGGTGGGCGTGCCCATCGTCGGCATCGTCGAGAACATGAGCATCCACATCTGCTCCAACTGCGGTCATGCCGAACACATCTTCGGCGAAGGCGGCGCGCGCAAGATGTGCAACGACTTCGGCGTGCCCTTCCTGGGCTCGCTGCCGCTCGACATCCACATCCGCGAGCAGGCCGACTCGGGCCGGCCCACCGTGGTGGCCGACCCCGATGGCGCCGTTGCGCAGGTCTACCGCGACATCGCGCGCAAGGTGGCCATCAGCGTCGCCGACAAGGCGGCGGATTTCTCCACCAAATTCCCCAGCATCGTCATCCAGAACACGTAAGGCACTGCGCCATGATCAAGTCGGACAAGTGGATTCGCCGTACGGCGCTGGCAACCGGCATGATCGAGCCCTTCGAGCCCGGACAGGTGCGCGAGGTGGACGGCAAGCGCATCGTGTCCTACGGTACGTCGAGCTATGGCTACGACATCCGCTGCTCGCGTGAATTCAAGATCTTCACGAACATCAATTCGACGATCGTCGACCCGAAGGCCTTCGATGCGGGATCGTTCGTCGATTTCATCGGCGATGTGTGCATCATCCCGCCCAACTCGTTCGCGCTGGCGCGCACCGTCGAATACTTCCGGATCCCGCGCAACGTGCTGACGATATGCCTCGGCAAGTCGACCTATGCGCGCTGCGGGATCATCGTCAACGTGACGCCATTCGAGCCGGAGTGGGAAGGGTATGTGACGCTGGAGTTCTCCAACACCACGCCGCTGCCCGCTAAGATCTACGCCAACGAGGGCGTGGCGCAGGTGATCTTCTTCGAGTCGGACGAAGTGTGCGAGACCTCATACAAGGACCGCGGCGGCAAGTATCAGGGTCAGCAGGGCGTGACATTGCCCAAGATCTGAGCGTCGCCGGCGAATCGCGTTTTGTTTGCGACGGCGGGCCGCCGCGCAGGTTCGGTTGGAGCGTCGGCGGCGGAGGGTTCAAGGTTTGCTTGAGCCTAGGCGCGCCGGCGCTCAACCGACCTGCCCGGCGTCGCGGGAGGTAGCGCATTGCGGGCTCGACACCGAACCCCGTGTGGCGCCCCTGCAACGCCCTCGCCGGCCGACTTTCGGGCGGCAATAGCCACCGGGGGCGAATCGTCCCATAATTCGCGCCTTTCCCGCCTGCGCCTCCCGCGCGGCGGCAGCCCCCCCGCCAGCGAGGCCGCACGCCCATGAAGTTCCGCTTTCCGATCGTCATCATCGACGAGGATTACCGCTCCGAGAACACGTCGGGCCTGGGCATTCGCGCATTGGCGGATGCCATCGAGAAAGAAGGCATGGAAGTGCTGGGCGTCACCAGCTACGGCGACCTCTCGCAGTTCGCGCAACAGCAGTCGCGCGCGTCGGCCTTCATCCTGTCGATCGATGACGAGGAATTCACACCGGGTCCCAACATCGACCCCGCGGTGGTCAACCTGCGCAGCTTCATCAAGGAAATCCGGTTCAAGAACGCGGAGATCCCGATCTACCTGTACGGCGAGACGCGGACGTCGCAGCACATCCCCAACGACATCCTGCGCGAGCTGCACGGCTTCATCCACATGTTCGAGGACACGCCGGAGTTCGTCGCGCGGCACATCATCCGCGAGACCAA
>JANNNM010000641.1:0-2020 GCA_031398535.1 Betaproteobacteria bacterium
GACATCGCCGTGCGCGTTGCGATGCATCGTGGCGCGCGCCTACAAGGCACCGTGGTTGAGACACGCGGGATTGAGGCGGTCGGCGAAGTTGGCGTCATGCCGGTCCGCCAGCACCGACTGGATGGCCAGGTTGGCCAGATACCCGGATGAAAAGAGCAGCGCGTCGACGCCGCCGGCCGGCGCCACGAACGCCGCCAGCTCACGTTCCAGCGCGTCGTGCGGGACGCTGTGGCCACTGACAAGATGCGAGGCGCCCGCCCCCACGCCCCATGCCGCCGCCGCGTCGCGCGCAGCCGCAACCACCTGGGGGTCCGCCGCCAGGCCGAGGTAGTCGTTGCTGGCAAACCCCAGCATCGGCCCGCCGTCGACCACGGTGCGGGGGCCACTGGGCGCCGCCACGATGCGCCGCTGCCGGCGCAATCCGTCGGCGTCGCGGCGGGCGAGCGTGGCCTCGAGGCGCCCGATGCGCGCGGAGGCCCCGCCGGTCACGCGGGAGGAATCGCCAGCGCTTCCAGACCCAGTTTGGCGAAGAGCGTGCGATCGGCGTCGATGTCGGGATTGCCCGTGGTCAGCAGCTTGTCGCCATAGAAGATGGAGTTGGCGCCCGCGAGGAAGCACAGCGCCTGGATGGCCTCGCCGAATTCGCGGCGCCCGGCCGACAGCCGGACCATGGTCGTGGGCATCGCGATGCGCGCCACGGCGATCGTGCGCACGAATTCGAGCGGATCGAGCGCGGCCTCGCCCTGCAGCGCGTCGTGCAATGGCGTGCCTTCGACCTGCACCAGGTGATTGATGGGCACGGACTCGGGATAGGGGTCGAGGTTGGCCAGTTGCGCGATAAGACCCGCGCGCTGTAGCCGCGATTCACCCATCCCCACGATGCCGCCGCAGCACACGGACATGCCGGCGTCGCGGACGCGGTCCAGCGTGGCGAGGCGATCGTCGTAGTCGCGCGTGGACACAATTTCGCCGTAGAACTCCGGCGCGGTGTCGAGGTTGTGGTTGTAGAAGTCGAGACCGGCGTCGCGCAACTGCTGCGCCTGGCCGTCCTTCAGCATGCCCAGCGTCGCGCAGGTTTCAAGGCCCAGCGCCTTCACTTCGCGGACCATCGCCAGCACCGGATCGAGGTCGCGCTGCTTCGGGCCGCGCCACGCGGCACCCATGCAGAATCGTGAGGCGCCCGCGGCCTTCGCGGCGCGTGCGGCGGTGACGACCGCGTCCACATCGAGCATCGGCTCGTCCTCGACGGCCGTGTGATAGCGCGCGGCCTGCGGACAGTAGCCGCAATCCTCGGCGCAACCGCCGGTCTTGATGGAGATCAACGTGGACAGCTGGATCGCATTGGGCGCATGGAATGCCCGGTGCACCTGCTGTGCGCGGAACAGCAGGTCGTTGAACGGCAGCGCGAACAGCGCGGCGATCTCGTCGACCGTCACCCGCGGCGGCGGTGCATTCCTGTCCTGGCGGGTACTTCCGTGCAGTGTGATGGTGGCGGTGTCGGTCATGCGTCCGGATGAAGGCGAAGCGCTGCGGGTTGGATGAAACTGGGGACTACGGTGCGCCGCCCCGCAATCCAGCGCCGCGGGTGCACGATCCCGTCCCAGTGTCGATGAAGGCCCGCAACGATGTCAAATTTTTTCGCCGCAGGATTTGACAACTTTGTCCGGTGGCGGCACTTTCCGGCAACGCTGCTGCCGCAACGCTGTGTGCTTTGCGTCGCCCCGTCCGGCGCGCAACTGCTGTGTCCTGCGTGCGCGCGCACGCTGCCGCCGCTGCCACCGCATTGCCCGCGGTGCGCATCACCCACCCCGGCAGGGGCGCACTGCGGACGCTGCCTGACGCATCCACCCGCCTTTGCCGCCACTCGCTGCGCGTTCGCGTATGCGTATCCGCTCGACGCCCTGGTGCATGCGCTGAAGTACGGCGGCCGGACCGCCCATGCCGCCATCTTCGCGGAGGCGTTGGCCGGGCTACCCGCACCGCGGCCGGATTGCATTGTGCCCATGCCGCTGTCCCCTGC
>JANNNM010000710.1:0-5287 GCA_031398535.1 Betaproteobacteria bacterium
GGAAGCGAAGAAGCAGCACGAGGCCAAGCTCAAGCTGAAGCAGATCCAGGTCAAGGAAGTCAAATTCCGGCCCGGCACTGACGAAGGCGATTACCAGATCAAGCTGCGGAACCTCGTCCGGTTCCTGTCGGAAGGCGACAAGGCCAAGATCACGCTGCGTTTTCGCGGGCGCGAGATGGCGCACCAGGAGTTCGGGGTGCGCCTGCTTGAACGTATTCGGAACGAGCTCGAACCCCAAGCGGTGGTCGAGTCCTTTCCGCGACTCGAGGGCCGGCAAATGGTGATGCTGCTGGCCCCGAAGAAGACCGTGTTGCTGAAGCCCGTTGCTGCAGCGCCGGTCGCAGAAAAGAAGCATCCCCACCCCAAGCCGGAGGACGGTGCGGCCCCTGCCGCCAAAGCCTCTCCCGCGCAAGCAGCGGAGAGCACCGCCGAAAGCAGCAAAGAAGAGAGTTGAAGTCATGCCGAAGATGAAGACCAAGTCGGGCGCGAAGAAGCGCTTCCGCGTGCGCGGAAGCGGTTCGATCAAGCGCTCGCAGGCGTTCAAGCGCCACATCCTCACGAAGAAGTCGACGAAGACCAAGCGTCAGCTTCGTGGGTCCGCTGAAATCCACAGCACGAACATCGATTCCGTTCGTGCCATGATGCCGTACGCGTAAGGAGCAACCATGCCAAGAGTCAAACGTGGTGTGACCGCCCGCGCGCGGCACAAGAAAGTCCTGGACCAGGCCAAGGGTTTCCGCGGCCGCCGCAACAGCGTCTTCCGCATCGCCAAGGAAGCGGTGATGAAGGCCGGCCAGTATCAATACCGCGACCGCCGGCAGAAGAAGCGTGAATTCCGCCGCCTGTGGATTGCCCGCATCAACGCTGCCGTGCGTGAGCTCGGCATGACCTACAGCGTGTTCATCAACGGGCTGACCAAGGCGCACATCGACATCGACCGGAAGGTGCTGGCCGACCTCGCCGTGTTCGACAAGGCAGCATTTACGAAGATCGCGGAGCAGGCCAAAGCCTCTCTGGCCTGATCGAACCCGCGGAACCAAGGGAGGCGTGTAGCGCCTCCCTTTTTTTTCGGCCCTGCCATCCCGACCGGACCACGACGACCCACCGATGGATCAACTTGCCACCCTCATCGCGGAAGCGCGCAGCGCTTTTGCGCAATGCGCCGATCCGGCCGCGCTGGAAGACGCCAAGGCGAAATTCCTCGGCAAGACCGGAACGCTGACCGACCTGCTGAAGGGCTTGGGCAAGCTCTCGGCCGCCGAGCGTCCCGCCGCGGGTGCCGCGATCAACGAGGCCAAGCGCGAGATCGAAGCCGCGCTGGATGCACGCCGCACGGCCCTGGCCGAAGCGAAGCTGGCGGCGCAACTGGCCGCGGATGCGCTGGATGTCTCGCTGCCCGGCCGGCATCGTGGCGTGGGCGGCCTGCATCCGTTGTCGCGCACGCTGGAACGCGTCGAAACGCTGTTCCGCACGCTGGGCTTTGCCGTGGCCGATGGCCCGGAAATCGAGGACGACTTCCACAATTTCACCGCGCTGAACACGCCGGAGAACCACCCTGCCCGCTCGATGCAGGACACGTTCTACGTCGAGGGCGGCTTGGTGCTGCGCACGCATACGTCGCCGATCCAGGTGCGCTACATGGAAACGCATGCGCCGCCGATCAAGATCATTGCGCCCGGCCGCGTGTATCGCGTCGACAGCGATGCCACGCATTCGCCGATGTTCCACCAGGTCGAGGGGCTCTGGATCGACCATCACGTCACGTTTGCCGACCTGAAAGGCGTGATCACCGAGTTCCTGCGCCGGTTCTTCGAGCGCGACGACCTGAAGGTGCGCTTCCGGCCCTCGTTCTTCCCGTTCACCGAACCGTCCGCTGAAATCGATATGGCCTTCGGCGACGGCGGCTGGCTGGAAATCGGCGGGTCGGGCCAGGTGCATCCCAACGTGCTGCGGGCGGTGAACATCGACCCGGAGCAATTCCAGGGCTTCGCCTTCGGCATGGGCCCGGACCGCCTCGCGATGCTGCGCTATGGTGTGAACGACCTGCGCCTGTTCTACGAGAACGACCTGCGCTTCCTGCGCCAGTTCGCCTGAAGGTGCATCGAGCATGAAATTTTCCGAACACTGGCTGCGCACGTTGTGCAACCCCGCCATCGACAGCGCCGCGTTGTGCGACAAGCTGACCATGGGCGGCCTCGAAGTCGAGGAAGCCCGTCCGGCCGCGCCGCCGTTCACCGGGGTGGTCGTCGGCCGCATCGTGGGCATCGCGCCGCACCCGGACGCCGAGCGGCTGCGCGTCTGCAGCGTGGACGTCGGCGGCGCAGCACCCCTGCAGATCGTCTGTGGCGCGCCGAATGCGGCCGCCGGGATGCTGGCGCCGTGCGCGCTCGAAGGCGCCGTGCTGCCCGGCGGCATGACGATCAAGCGCGCGAAGATGCGCGGCGTGGAATCGCAGGGCATGCTCTGCTCCGCGAAGGAACTCGGCATCGACGAGGATGCGAGCGGCCTGCTGGCCCTCGACGCCGCATCCACGCCCGGCATGTCCCTCCGCGACGCGCTGGCGCTCGACGACACGCTGATCACACTGAAGATCACGCCTAATCGTGCGGACTGCCTGAGCGTGGCCGGCATCGCACGCGATGTCAGCGCATTAACGGATACGCCGCTGGTGTTGCCGCCGCATCCGCCGGCGGCAGTCACGTTCAAAGGCACGCGCGAGGTCAAGATCGAGGCGCCGCTGGCCTGTCCGCGCTTCGTCGCGCGGCTGATCGACGGGATCGACGCTACCGCGCCCACGCCGGCATGGATGAAGCAGCGCCTCGAACGCTCGGGGTTGCGCTCGATCTCGGCCGTGGTGGATGTCACCAACTACGTGATGCTGGAACTGGGCCAGCCGTTGCATGCCTACGACGACCGGCTGCTCGACGGTGCCGTCGTCGTGCGTTTTGCGCGCGAAGGCGAAACGCTCACGCTGCTGAACGGCCAGGTGCTCGAACTCGAAGCCGACCTGCTGCTGGTGGCCGACGAGAAGAAGCCACTGGGCCTTGCCGGCATCATGGGCGGCGAGCACTCGGGCATTGCCGACGACACCACACGCGTGTACCTCGAAGGCGCGTTCTGGAACCCGGCGATCATCCAGGGCAAGATGCGCCGGCTCGGGTTCAACAGCGACGCCGGCTATCGCTTCGAGCGCGGCGTGGACTTCAACGGCTGCAGCGCCGCCGTCGAGCGCGCGACGCAGCTGATCATCGATATCTGCGGCGGCAAGGCCGGCCCGCTCACCGACGTCGCCAGCGCGGACGACCTGCCGGCGCGCACCGCCGTGCGCGTGCGCGGCGCGCGTATCGCGCGCATCCTCGGCATCGCCATTGCGCCGGAAGCCACCGCCCATGCGTTCACGCTGCTTGGCCTGGCGCACCTGCGCAGCGGCGACGATTTCCTCGTCACGCCGCCGTCGCGCCGCTTCGATCTCGCGATCGAGGAAGACTTCATCGAGGAAACGGCACGCATCCACGGCTACGACAACATCCCGGCCACCCCATCGGCGCACGTGCAGCAGATGTTGCCGGACCCGGAACGCCAGCGTTCACGCCATGCGGTCAAGCGCGTGCTCGTCGACCTCGGCTGGCAGGAGATCGTGACCTTCGGCTTTGTGTCGTCGCAGGCGGAAGCCGCGCTCGACCCGGCGTCGAAGCCGGTGCGCGTGCAGAACCCGATCGCGGCGCACCTCGATGTGATGCGTACCTCGCTGCTGCCTGGCCTGCTCGACGTGCTGCGCACCAATGTCAATCGCAAGGTGTCGCGCGCCCGGTTGTTCGAGCTGGGGCGCACGTTCCGGCACGACGGCGCCGGCTTTGCCCAGCCGATGCGCCTTGGCGGCATCGCCTATGGCCCCGTCCTGCCCGAGCAATGGGGGCTTCCCGCGCAGGATGTCGACTTCTTCGATGTGAAGGGCGACCTCGCGACGCTCGTGGCCCCGGCGGTATTGACGACCCGTGCCGCGCCCCACGCTGCCCTGCACCCCGGCCGTTCGGCGCAGGTGCTGCTGGACGGCCAGGATGCGGGCTGGATCGGTGAACTCCATCCGCGCCTGCTGGCGCACTTCGGGCTGCCCAGGACGGCCATCGTGTTCGAGCTGGACGCGGACCCGCTGACCTGGCGCCCGATGCCGGCCGGGATCGCCGTCTCCCGCCAGCCGGTGGTCCGCCGCGACCTGGCGCTGGTGTTGGACGAGGCGCTGCCCGTGCAGGCACTGCTCGACGCCCTGCGCGCCGCCAGCCCCGCCCACGTCATCGCCCTCGAGCTCTTCGATGTCTATCGCGGTGGCGGGCTGACGGATGGCAGAAAAAGCCTTGCGATTCTAGTGCTTATGCAGGATACTTCCCGCACTTTGACGGACGCCGACATCGATGCCACGGAAGCCATTCTGCTCGCCGTGGCGCGTGAACAATTCGGTGCCACGCTTCGCCAGCAGAGCCAGTCATGACCCTCACCAAAGCAGAACTTGCTGACCTGCTCTTTGAGCAGCTCGGTCTCAACAAGCGCGAAGCCAAGGATATGGTCGAGCGATTTTTCGAGGAAGTGCGCATCGCGCTCGAAGCCGGTGAATCGGTCAAGCTCTCGGGCTTCGGCAACTTCCAGTTGCGCGAAAAGCCGCAGCGTCCAGGGCGCAATCCGAAAACCGGCGAAGAGATTCCGATCACGGCGCGACGCGTCGTGACGTTCCACGCCAGCCAGAAATTGAAGGTCATGGTCGAAGCCGCGAACCATGCCGGATCCCAGCCGAGCTAACTCCGATCTGCCGCCGATTCCCGCCAAGCGTTATTTCACGATTGGCGAAGTCAGCGACCTGTGCGCGGTCAAGCCGCACGTGCTGCGGTATTGGGAGCAGGAATTCGCGCAGTTGAAGCCGGTGAAGCGGCGCGGCAATCGCCGCTATTACCAGCACCACGAAGTGCTGTTGATCCGGCGCATCCGCGACCTGCTCTACGAACAGGGCTTCACGATCAACGGCGCACGGCATCGCCTCGAATCCGAGGTGGCGGAGCCGCGTGCCGCAGCGCGCGCGATGACCAGTTCGGCCACCGTCGTCACGCTGGCGCCCGAGAATACGTTGGAACCTGCCGAGATTCGGCAGGAGCTCCTGGAAATCCGGCACCTGTTGGGCTCGTCCTGACCCCCCGGCGAAGGGTATAATCGCAAGTTCGGTCGGGGCGTAGCGCAGCCTGGTAGCGCACCTGCATGGGGTGCAGGGGGTCGGAAGTTCGAATCTTCTCGCCCCGACCAC
>JANNNM010000727.1:0-3470 GCA_031398535.1 Betaproteobacteria bacterium
CGTCCATGATCGGCAGCGTGGCAGCGAGCGACGGGTCGCCGGTGGTGACGTACGGAATGAGCGCCTTGCGGCCCGCGGCACGCAGCCGCGCAAACGTGGCGTCGATGCGGCTCAAGACAGCGTCGCGCGTTTCTGGGCGTCGCGTTCGGCCACGGTGTTCATGTCCTTGTCACCGCGGCCGGAGAGATTGACGAGCAGGATTTCATCCTTGCGCATCGTGGGGGCCAGCTTCGTCGCGTAGGCCAGTGCGTGCGCCGACTCCAGCGCGGGGATGATGCCCTCGATGCGGCAGCATTGGTGAAACGCGGCCAGCGCCTCGTCGTCGTCGATGGCGACATACTCCGCGCGCTTCGTGTCCTTCAGCCACGCGTGCTCGGGGCCGACCCCCGGGTAATCGAGTCCGGCGGACACCGAATGCGTCTCCGTGATCTGGCCGTTGGCATCCTGCAGCAGGTACGTGCGGTTACCGTGCAGCACGCCGGGGCGCCCCGCCGACAGCGACGCCGAGTGGCGGCCGCTGGCGATGCCTTCCCCGCCCGCTTCCACGCCGATCAGCCGCACGTTCTCGTGGCCGAGGTACGGATAGAAGATGCCCATCGCGTTGCTGCCACCGCCGACGCACGCAATGACGGCATCCGGTTGGCGGCCGGCGTATTCCGGCATCTGCACGACGCATTCGTCGCCGATCACGCGCTGGAAGTCGCGCACCATCATCGGGTACGGATGCGGACCGGCCACCGTGCCGATGATGTAGAACGTGTTCTCCACGTTGGTCACCCAGTCGCGCATCGCTTCGTTCAGCGCATCCTTCAGCGTCTTGCTGCCCGACTCCACCGGCACCACCGTCGCACCCAGCAGGTTCATCCGATAGACGTTCTGCGCCTGGCGCTTCACGTCTTCCGAACCCATGTAGACGACGCATTCCATGCCGTAGCGCGCGGCGATCGTCGCCGTGGCCACGCCATGCTGGCCCGCGCCGGTTTCGGCGATCACGCGAGGCTTGCCCAGACGACGCGCCAGCAGTGCCTGCCCGATCACGTTGTTGATCTTGTGCGCGCCGGTGTGGTTCAGGTCTTCGCGCTTGAGCCAGATCTGCGCGCCGCCCAGCTCGCGCGACCAGCGCTCCGCGTGATACACGGGTGACGGCCGGCCGACGTAGTGCTTCAGCTCGCGCTCGAACTCGGCGCGGAATTCCGGGTCGTGCTGGTAGCGCGCATAGTGCGCCTTCAACTCCTCGAGTGCGCTGATCAGTGTTTCAGCGACGAAGACGCCCCCATACGGACCGAAGTGGCCCCGGGCATCCGGCAACTCTTTTGCCACCTCAGTTGCCAACCTCGTTGCCAACTTAGTTGCCAGTTCTGCTATCGGCATCGCGAACTCCAAGCATGAATGCATTGATGCGTGCGGGGTCCTTCAGGCCACGGCGCGGCTTGCCGTCGGCGCCTTGCTCCTCGACGCCGCTCGACACGTCCACCGCCCATGGCTGCACGGCACGGATGGCTTCGACCACATTGCCGGCATCAAGGCCGCCCGAGAGGATCACGGGGGCGGGCAGCTTCGCCTGCACGGACGGCGACAACCGCGACCAGTCGAATGCGCGCCCGGTGCCGCCAGGCAGATCACCGGGCCAGAACGAATCGAAGATGAAGCCCGAAGCATCCTTGTAGAGCGCGGTGAATTCTACCAAATCGACCCCGTCCTTCATGTGGATCGCCTTGAGGTAGGGGCGCCCGAAGGCGCGGCACAGCGCCGGGTCCTCGGTGCCATGGAACTGCAGCACGTCGAGCGGCACTGCACCGAGTATCGCACGCACATCGGCTTCCGCCGGGTCGACGAAGAGCCCCACGCGTGTGACAAAGGGCGGCAGTGCATCGGCAATCATCCGCGCCTGCCCGACCTCGACGAAACGCGGCGTGCCCGGCCAGAAGTTGAGTCCGATCGCATCAGCGCCGGCACGCGCGGCGGCCAGAGCGTCATCAACGCGCGTGATGCCGCAGATCTTCACGCGCGTGCGGATGCCGTTCAAAGGACGTCCCTTCGCGCTGTCGCGCTGCGGGGCAATTCGCGCTTGGGGCGGCCCGGCACGCTCATGCCGTTACCTGCACCGTGCGCACCGTGGGGGGCAACCCGAAGCGTGCGTCGTAGTCCGCGCCCGCGAAATACAGCCCGTCCGGCGCGAACGTGGGCGGCGCGCGCGTGCGGTCACGCGCCTCCAGCAACGCAAGCATCGCCTCGGGCGGCAGCCGCCCCGCGCCCATGTAGACCAGTGCCCCGACGATGTTGCGGATCATGTGATGGAGAAATGCGTTCGCTGAAAAATCGAAACGGATGAGGTCACCCATGCGCGCGATATCGGCACGCAGCAGCGTCTTCACCGGCGACTTCGCCTGGCACAGGGCGGCGCGGAACGACGTGAAGTCGTGCGTGCCGCGCAGATATCCGATGCCGGTGCGCATCGCGTCCACGTCCAGCGGCAGATGGTACCAGCCCGTCCGCCCGGCATTGAGGCCGGGCCGTTGCGCGCGATCGACCAGCAGGTAGGTGTAGTGGCGCGCGGTGGCGGCGAAGCGCGCATGGAAATCCTCCGGCACCGGATGCGCCCACAGCACGGCCACGCTGGCCGGCAGGTGCGCATTGGCGCCGCGCGTCCAGGCGGTCAGCGGACGCTCGGAGGTGGTCTCGAAGTGCACGACCTGCGACACCGCGTGCACGCCGGTATCGGTGCGCCCGGCGGCCACCACGCCCACCGGATGGTCCGCAATGGCAGCCAGCGCGCGTTCCAGCGCATCCTGCACGCCGCAGCCGCCGGCCTGCGATTGAAAGCCGCAGAACGCGTGGCCCGCGTATTCGACGGCAAGCGCAATGCGCATCATGGTCCCGCTGCAAAATGAAAACGGGCGGCGGATCGGCGATCCGACGCCCGTCAGATGGTACGCGCTGCGGCGATCAGCTCAACTTGCCCAGCAGCGACTTGGCTTCGGCCTTCTGCTGGTCGTCGCCCTCGTGCAGCACTTCCTGCAGGATCTCGCGCGCGCCTTCGACGTCGCCCATTTCCTGGTACGCCTTGGCGAGGTCGAGCTTGGTGGCTGCGTCGTGCCATTGGCCATCGAGCACCGACGGCGTCGGATCCTCGAACGTGGTGCGGTCCGGATCGAACGAGAGGTCGAGTTTGTCCAGTTCCATTGCGGCGGCCGGACGCGTCAGCGCCGACGGCATCGCGGCAGCACCGGCAGCCGCCGTTTCCAGCACCGGCTCGACGCGCGGCTTGCCCATCGGGGCCGGCTTGTCCGCGTCGTCCAGCTTGAAGTCGAGGTCGAAGCCCTTGGCCTCGACGACCTTGTCCTTGGCGAAGCTCACCGACTCGGTGACGGTGGACGTGAACGACTCGATGCCCGACTTGCCGGAAGCAACCGCACCCGCAATAGCGGCACCGGCAACGCCGGCTGCGCCAAAGCCCAGTGCCCGTGTCT
>JANNNM010000730.1:0-10073 GCA_031398535.1 Betaproteobacteria bacterium
CGGTCGTGAGTCCATCGCCGGTCGCCATGATCACGCGGATACCGGCGGCTTTCAGCGCGGCCAACGCTTCCGCGGTGCTGGACTTGATCGGATCGGAGACTGCAAGCAAACCCGCGGCCCTGCCGTCGACTGCCAGCATCATCACGCTGGCGCCCTCGGCACGCAGCGCCTCGCCCCGTTCCTGCAGCGTGTCGACCGCCACGCCCACCTGCGTCATCAACGCCAGGTTGCCCAGTGCCAGCTGCTTGCCCTCAACGATGCCGCGAACACCGATACCGGTGCTGGACTCGAAGCCCTCGGCCTTGGCCAGCGCAAGCCCGCGCTCCCGCGCCGCCCGGACGATGGCATCCGCCAGCGGGTGTTCGCTACCCTGGTCGAGGCTGGCCGCAAGGCGCAGCACCTCGTCGTCCGTGTAGCCCGTTGCCGCCACGACACGATCGAAGCGCGGCTTTCCTTCGGACAACGTTCCGGTCTTGTCCACGATCAGTGTATCCACCTTGCGCAGGTTCACGATCGCCGCGGCATCGCGGAACAGCACGCCCCGCGTGGCGGCCTTGCCGGTGGCCACCATGACCGACATCGGCGTGGCCAGTCCCAGCGCACACGGGCAGGCGATGATCAGCACGGCCACCGCGTTGATGAGACCGTAGACCCAGCTGGGTTCGGGTCCGAACAGTCCCCATGCCAGGAGCGTGAGCAGGGCAACGCCGACCACGGCCACGACGAAGTAGCCGGCAACGTGATCCGCCATCCGCTGCATCGGCGCCCTGGAGCGTTGGGCCTGTACCACCATCTGTACGATGCTGGCCAGGACCGTCTGCGAACCTACTTTTTCCGCGCGCATCAACAATGTGCCCGTAGTATTGATGGTGGCGCCGATCAGCGGATCGCCCACGCCCTTGGTGACCGGCATGGGCTCGCCGGTGAGCATGGACTCGTCCACCGCGCTGCCCCCTTCGGTCACGACGCCATCGACGGGCACCTTCTCGCCCGGTCGCACCCGCAGCGCATCGCCGATGTGCACATGGGTGAGCGGAACATCCTCCTCGACGCCGTCGGCATTGATGCGGCGCGCGGTCTTAGGCACGAGGCCCAGCAACGATTTGATGGCCGCCGACGTTTGCGAGCGTGCCTTGAGTTCCAGGATCTGGCCGAGCAGCGTCAGCGAAATGATCACCGCCGCCGCCTCGAAGTAAACCGCCACCCGCCCCATCGAGATGAACGAGTCTGGAAACACCTGCGGCGCCACGGTCCCGACGACGCTGTAGACAAACGCCGCCGAGGTCCCCAACCCGATCAGCGTCCACATGTTCGGGCTGCGATTGACGATGGACTGCACGCCGCGTTCCAGGAACGGCCACCCGGCCCAAAGGAATATGGGTAGCGTCAACGCCAGTTCGATCCAGCTCTGCGTGGCCATCTCGAACCACTGCAGCCGATGACCGGCCATGGCCAGAAAGGTGACGATGACGGTAAGGGGCAGCGTCCAGATGAAGCGGCGCTGAAAGTCATGCAGCTCCGGATTTTCCTCCTCATCGAGACTGGGCATTTCGGGCTCGAGCGCCATGCCGCATTTGGGACAGGCGCCCGGGTGATCCTGGCGGACCTCCGGGTGCATCGGGCAGGTGTACGTGGTGCCGGTGCTGGTGGGCGAGACGCCAGTCAGTAACGCTTCAACGGGCATTCCTGCGTTGGCAGGGCCCGCAAGCGGATAACGTGCGGGAGCTGCCGCGAACTTCGCTTTGCACCCTGCGCTGCAAAAGTAGACCGGCGCGCCTTCATGTTGCAGTACATGCGGCGACTGCGCAGTCACTGTCATGCCGCATACCGGGTCCTTCAATGCCGGCATGGCCTCAACAGGTTCGCTTCCCGCCGGCGCGCAACAGGCATGCGGCTTCACGGCGATCCCGGTGACCCCTTGGGCGGCATGTTTGGCGTGGCCGTGCTTCATTTCATTCATCGCGTTCTCCGCTGGTGACAGGGTACGGCGCCAAGCATAGACTCTGTACCCGACCCCAGAGTCAAGGAATTTTTGCATGAACCCTGCGGCTCCCTCTTCCATGACCATCGGCCGGCTGGCCCGTGCCGCCGACGTCGGCATCGAAACGATCCGCTACTACCAGCAGCGAGGGCTGTTGCCACGCCCTGCAGCGACCGGGACATTCCGGCACTATCCGGTGGCCTTGATCGCTCGCATCCGCTTCATCAAACGGGCGCAGGAGTTGGGCCATACCCTTGCCGAGATTGCGGAACTGCTGCGGCTCGAAGACGGCACGGATCGTGCCTCGATCCGGCGGATTGCCGCGGATCGGCTGGCGCAAATCGAGCAGAACCTTGCGGACCTCCGCAAGATGCGCAAGGCGCTCATCCGCATGCTTGATGAATGCAACCACACCGGCATGGAAGAGCCGTGTCCGATCATTGCGACCTTGACGACACCGACCCGCACGGAGGCACGGGCCCAGGTCAACGCGACATAGCCCGTCCTGCCGCCAGTGCCGGAGGTGGCCAGTCGATCATTTTTGCTTGGCCAGCCATTTGTCCAGTTCGACGATTTCCTTCTTTTGCGCCGCGATGATCTTTTTCGCCATGGCCTTCATCTCCGGCGACTTTCCATGCGCAAGTTCCATCTCCGACATGTTCACCGCTTGCTGATGATGCATCTTCATCATCGTCGCAAAGTCCTTGTCGGTATCGCCGGACATCGGCATCTTCTGCATGCCCTCCATGTCCATCATCATCGACTTCTTCATGTCGCCACCCATCATGTTGCCTTTCATGGCGTTGTGGGGCATTCCAGACATGGGCGTAGCGGGCGCCATCGGAGTAGCGGGGGCAGCGGTTTGCGCATATGCGACGCTTATGATCGGAAGGTATAACAAGGATGCGCAAGCCAACGTTCGAAGTGGGGTGTAGCGTTTGGTAACCATGGAAGAATCCTTCACGGAGTGAGCGGGGTAAATCGCGACTTCTTGTCGCTCGATTCGGTTGTACAGGCAATCATGGTGCGATCCACGGCGGTTGTCTGTGCGCAAACACGCATACTGCTTGTACTCGGCGCGCCTGCGCGACCGCCAATTCAGGGTGAGGGGTATTCGTCGCTGTTGCCGATGCGGGCCATTACGGCGGCATGGCCGCTGCTATGACGTTCGCGGGTCGGGTACCATCGCTCGCTTTCCCCTTCCGGCTACGCCATGCTCGATCCCGACATCCGCCACCTGCTCGACACCGTGTTCAACGTGCCGCCCGCGGCGGGGCCTCCCGATGTCGCGGCGCTGCGTGCCGGCGCTGTCAATGCTGCGGAACTGCTGGGCGGCGATCCGGAGCCCGTGGCGTGGGTGCGCAACGACCATGCGCCGGCGCCGCATGGCGCCGTGGCGCTGCGAATCTTCCGCCCGAAGGTGAAGGGTTCGCTGCCGCTGCTGCTGTATGCGCACGGCGGCGGCTGGGTCACCGGCAACCTCGATTCGCACGACCGGTTGTGCCGCGTGCTGGCCAACCAGCTTCACGCCGTCGTCGTCGCCGTGGACTATCGCTGTGCCCCCGAACATGTGTTCCCCGCCGCGCTCGATGATGTCGAGGCGGCGTGGACCTGGGCCAGCCGCAACGCGTCCGCGCTCGAAGCCGACGCCACCCGCATGCTGGTGGGGGGCGACAGTTCAGGTGGCAACCTCGCCGCGGCGCTGACGATGCGGTTGCGCGACCGCGCGCAGCGGCAACCGCGCCTCCAACTGTTGATGTATCCCGCGCTCGATGCCACGTGCGCGCAGACCACCTATGCGGACTTTGCCAGCGGATTCAACCTGACGGCGGCGCAGATGCGCTGGTACTGGAAAGTGTATGGCGGTGATACGGCGATGCATGCGCCCGAGCTGTCGCCGTTGGCCCACCCCGACCTGACAGGGCTGGCCCCGGCGATCGTCGCGGTGGCTGCTTGCGACGTGCTGCGCGGCGATGGCCTCGCGTATGCGCTACGACTGCGCGCCGCCGGCGTGCCGACGACACTGATCGATTGCACCGGCACGATCCATGGCTTCCTGCGCTGGACCGGTGCCGTCCCCGCGGCCGGACGGTGGATCGAGAAACTTGCGGCGGATACGCGGACGATGATGGGTTGACGCGGCGTCAGTCGCGTACCGGCAGGTCGCGGAAGAAGCGCAGCATTTCCGCAGCGGCATCGGGACCGCGCGCGTCGGTGTAGGAGCCGTCCTTACTCCCCCCGTACCACGCGTGGCCGCCGCCATGGACGATCCAGCGCTCGGCGCGCGCGACACCGTTGGCATCGTTCCACGTCGTGGTCGTGAAGGCGTGGCCGCCGGGTACCTGGCCGCTGCGCGTGGACATGGCGATGTCACCTTGCGCGTTGGCATGGCCCGACGTTTGCGGAAGCGTATCCATGACGATGCGTGACGCGTTGGCGACGTTGACCGTGGTATCGCGGTCGCCATGGAACACGATGGTTGGCACGCCCGATCCAACGGTGCGAGACGACGCCGCCGGCACAGTGGTGCGCGATCCCGCCTTCATCGCCGCCAAGGCGCTGGGCACGTCGTGCGCGCAGCCATGCGGCAATCCGGAATGCACGCCGACGCCGCGGAACACCTCCGGGTACGCCTGCGCCAGGGCCACCGCCATCGCGCCGCCCGCCGACAAGCCGGCCACATGGACGCGTCGCGCATCGCCGTTGAAGCGTTGCCGCATCTCCGCCATCAGTCCCGCGAGAACTGCAGGTTCACCGGCCTCGCGCTGCTGGTCGCCCGGACGGAACCAGTTCCAGCAGCCGTTCGGATTGTCGCGCCGCGACTGCAACGGATACACGACCACATAGCCTGCCTGCGCGGCACGCAGGTGCATCCGCGTGCCGCGGGCGAAGTCGACGGCGGTTTGCGTGCAGCCGTGCAGCATCAGCAACAACGGCGCGGGTTCGGCGGACGGCACGGCCGGCGCATAGGCCAGGTACTCGCGCGAACCTGCCGCGCAGCTGAATAGGCCGGTGTGCAGCGTTGGCGCGTCGCCTTGGTCGGCGGGCGTGCGCGCTGCCCTCGGGGCTTCCGTCGTGTCCGCTCCGGACACAACGATGCATTCGCCGTCGATCACATCGCGTTGATTCTCAGCGGCTGCGGCAGCGGGATCACGTGCGTCATCCGGCGCCAGGCGCGCCAGGCCGCGCTGGATCGCCGCGGTGGCGCCCTGCAGGTTGCCAGCGCGCATCAATGCCATGGCGTCGCGCATCGTGGGGTCCAACGGATTCATGTTCAATGCAGATTCCTCTAGACAATTCGATCGGCCAACGCGGCCTTCACTTCGGGGGAGGCCGACAACGCGCCCAGCACTTCCAGCGATTCGATCGCGTCGCGGGCAAGCTTGGGCGTGACGTCGTCCGCGATGCGGATCAGCCCCAGCACCCGCAATCGCAACCGCGTCCCCGACGCCACGGCGGCTTCCAGCTCGCGCTTGCCAACTTGATGCAGGCCCAGCACCAGTGTCCGTCGGGCGATGGTTTGCCTGATCGGCTCCGCGTGCACCGCAAGCTGGTTGCGGATGGCCGTGCGAATGAGGTCGTTGCGATTGGCGTAGAAGCCATCGCTGACCAGCAAGTCGATCTGGCCCAGGTTGACCGGACCCAGGTTGATCGTGATCTTCTCGGAATCCGGGAGACGGTCGCGCGGTGCCAGTGCGACGGGAACAGGTAGTTTTTTGCCAGCCATGCACCATCCTAACACCATCCATGTGGATGGTGCAACAAGTCGCCTTTCGATCCGACGAACCAAGCATCCGCCGCCGGCACGTGAAGCCAGGCGCGTCCCGTCGCACCTCACCCGCGCGGCGCATACGCTATCCTTGTGTGCATCGAGCGCGTCGTTTCTGCCGCAGCGGTGTCCCTCCCCGCGCGCCGCCACTTTCGAAAGGGTCTTCCGGATGTTCCGTTTCCTTGCCAGCGCGGTCGCCGCGCTGATCGTCGCCCTCCCCGCGGCCGCCCAGGACCGTGTGGTGTTCGCCACCGATTGGCTGGCCCAGGCCGAGCACGGCGGCTTCTACCAGGCGGTGGCCGAAGGTACCTACAAGAAGCATGGCCTCGACGTCACGATCAAGATGGGCGGCCCGCAGGTCAACGGCCTGCAACTGCTCGCCGCCGGCCAACTCGACGTCGCGATGGCCGATGGCCTGCAGGTCCTGTCGGCCGTCGAACAGGGCGTGCCGCTGACAGCCATTGCCGCCACCTTCCAGAAGAATCCGACGGTGCTGATCGCGCATCCCGGCGTCGCGAAACTGGAAGACCTGAAGGGCAAGCCCATCGCGGTCAGCGCCGCGGCCAACACCACCTACTGGCCGTGGGTGAAGCAGAAGTACGGCTACACCGACGCGCAGAAGCGGCCCTACGGCTTTTCCGTGCAGCCGTTCCTCGCCGACCCCGCGTTGTCGCAGCAGGGCTTCGTCACGTCGGAACCCTTCACGATCGAGAAGGCCGGCATCAAGCCCGTGGTGTTCCTGCTGGCCGATCAGGGCTATCCGCCCTACTCCGAGGTCCTCGCGGTCACGCGCGACACGCTGGCCAAGCGCTCCGACGCCATGCAGCGCTTCGTGCGCGCCTCGGCGGAGGGATGGAAGAGCTATCTCGCCAACCCGGCGCCCGGCAATGCGCTCATCCGCAAGGACAACCCGGAGATGAGCGAGGAACTGCTGGCCTACGGCGTGAAGAAGATGCGCGAATACGCCATCGTCGAAGGGGGCGACGCCAAGACCGGCGGCCTGCTGTCGATGACGGACGCGCGATGGAAGGCCACCGTCGATTTCCTGCGCAGCGCGGGGCTGGCCAAGGCCGGCACCGACTACGCGCGCGCGTGGACGCTCGACGTCGCCAAGAACGTCCGCGTGCTGCCGTAGCCATCCAGTTCAATCTTCAACGGTGATCAGCACCCCACCCGTCGTCGCGGTCGAGGGCGCCGCCAAGACCTACACGTCAGGCACGCGGGCACTGGAGCCGGTGCAACTGCGCGTGGACGCCGGCGAATTCGTCACACTGTTGGGGCCGTCGGGTTGCGGCAAGACCACGTTGCTGCGGATGGTGGCGGGCCTGCTGGCGCCGACTACCGGCCGCATCCGCTGGTGGGGCGCGGACGAGGTGCCTACCGAGGATCCATCGCGCCGGCTGGCGATGGTGTTCCAGTCGCCGACGCTGATGCCCTGGGCGCGCGTCGCCGCCAATGTGCGGCTGCCGCTCGATCTTGCGCACACGCCGCGCGACGAAGCCGACCGCACCGCACAGGCGGCACTGGCCGGCGTGGGCCTGCAGGACGCCGGGCCGCGGTTCCCGCGCGAACTCTCGGGCGGCATGCAGATGCGCGTGTCGATCGCGCGCGCGATGGTGACCGCACCCACGCTGCTGCTGATGGACGAACCCTTCGGCGCGCTCGACGAATTCACGCGGCACCGCCTGGACGCCGACCTGGCCGCGCTCTGGCGCGACCGAGGTCTGACCGTGCTGTTCGTCACGCACAGCATCCAGGAAGCGGTGTTCCTGTCGACGCGCGT
Source organism: Betaproteobacteria bacterium (assembly GCA_031398535.1). Taxonomy (GTDB): domain Bacteria; phylum Pseudomonadota; class Gammaproteobacteria; order Burkholderiales; family Casimicrobiaceae; genus VBCG01. The sequence goes on from JANNNM010000730.1 coordinate 7,534, forward strand.
CATCGTGATGGCCGCGCGGCCGGGCCGCGTGATCGCCGACGTGCCGGTTCCTGCCGCGCATCCACGCACGCATGATTTTCGCGGCAGCGTCGCGTTCGCCACGCTGTGCGGGTCGTTGTCCGCGATGGTCGCGCGGGCGTCGGGCGAGGTGACCACATGACGGCCCCGGCCGCACCATCGTGGTGGTTGCGCGTGCTGGCACCCGTGGGCGTCGCGGCCATCCTGCTTGGCGTGTGGCAGGCCGTCGTGACAGTCAACGACGTGCCCGTGTGGCTGGTGCCTTCACCCGCGCGGATCGCGCAGACATTGTGGCTCGATCGTGGGCTATTGCTCGATTCCCTCGGCGTCACGGTGGGCATCGCGCTGACGGCACTGGCCATCGCCATCGTGGCGGGGGTCGCCATCGCGCTGCTGTTCGCGCAAAGCCGCTTCATCGAGGCCAGCTTCTTCCCCTACGCGATCCTGCTGCAGGTGACGCCGGTCGTGGCCATCGCGCCGCTGATCATCATCTGGGTGAAGGACACGCGCATCGCGCTGGTGCTGTGCGCCGTCGTCGTCGCGATCTTCCCGATCATTTCCAACACCACGCTGGGCCTGCGCAGCATCGACCCGGGCCTTGCCGACCTCTTCCGGATGAGCCGCGCCACGCGCTGGCAGACCATGGCACGCCTGCGCATTCCCGGCGCGATGCCCTACTTCTTCGCCGGCCTGCGCATCGCCAGCGGCCTGGCGCTGATCGGCGCCGTGGTCGCCGAGTTCGTGGCCGGCACCGGCGGCCAGGGCGCGGGCCTTGCCTACCAGATCCTGATGGCCGGCATCCAGTTGAACGTCCCGCGCCTCTTCGCCGCGCTGGTGCTGATCACGCTGGCCGGTGTCGTGCTGTATCTCGCCGTCAGCGGCCTCGCCCATCTTGCGCTGTCGCGCTGGCACGAAAGCGAGCTCGACCCCGAGTCATAGCGCTGCAACGAACGCGCCGGAACGGCCCAACGACGAAGCTGGTACGCTTCCGTTCGCGCTTCAATCCAATCCACGAGGAATCCTTCGATGCAATTGACGGTGCTTGACCCCGGCCACTTTCACGCCGCGCTGCTGCAGAAGAAGGACTATCCCGATGTCGACCCCACGGTGCATGTCTATGCGCCGGCCGGCCCGGACCTTGACGACTACACCGCAAAGATCGCGGCCTTCAATGCCCGCGCCGCCGCGCCCACGCACTGGCAGGTGCAGACGCATGCCGGCGCCGATTACTTCGAGCGCTTCCTGGCCGACCGCGCCGGCACCATCGCGGTGATCGCCGGCAACAACCGGCGCAAGACCGAATATCTTTCGCGCGCCATCGACGCCGGGTACAACGTGCTGGCCGACAAGCCAATGGTGATCGACACCACCGGTTTCGCGAAACTGCAGGCCGCGTTCGCCGCGGCGGAAGACAAGGGCGTACTGCTGCTCGACATCATGACCGAGCGGCACGAGATCACGACGATGCTGCAGAAGACGTTCTCGCAGATGCCGGCCGTGTTCGGACAACTGCGTCCCGGCACGCTGGCCGACCCCGCGGTCACCAAGGAAAGCATCCATCACTTCTCGAAGATGGTCTCGGGTTTGCCGATCAAGCGCCCCGCGTGGTTCTTCGATGTGACGCAGCAGGGCGAAGGCCTCGTCGACATCACGACGCACCTGGTCGACCTGGTGCAGTGGGAGTGCTTCCCCGGCCGCATCATCAACTTCAAGACCGATATCGAAGTGATCAGCGCCACGCGCTGGCCGACGAAGCTGACGCTGGCGCAGTTCACGCACGTGACGCAGTTGCACGAGTTTCCGGATTTTCTGCATCCCCATGTTGCCGCCGATGGGACGCTGGCCGTCTACGCCAACGGCGAGATCAGTTACCGCATCAACGGCGTGCACGCCAAGGTGTCGGTGCTCTGGAACTTCGAAGCCGAGCCTGGCGCGGGCGATTCGCACTATTCGGTGATGCGCGGTTCGCGCTGCAACCTGGTCATCCGCCAGGGCGCGGCCGAGGCCCACCAGCCGACGCTGACCATCGAGCCGGTCCCCGGTGTCGAACGTGCCGACCTGCAGCGCGCGCTGCAACAGGCGATGCCGGCCATCCAGGAATCCTATCCCGGTGTTGCGGTGGTACCGGTGGGTGATGGATGGAAGGTGAACGTGCCCGCCGTCTTCCACGTCGGCCACGAAGCGCACTTCGGCCAGGTCGTGGATGAATTCCTGGGCTACGTGAAGGCCGGCACGCTGCCCGACTGGGAAGTGCCCAACACGCTGGCCAAGTACTGGACCACCACCACGGCTTTGGCGCTGGCGCACAACACCTCCACGCCGTAAGGCGCCGCACAAACGCATCTAGGCGAGGCTTCAGCCTCGCGGGGATAACGTCGCGCTGAACCCGCGAGGCTGAAGTAACCGTCTTGAATGTCAAGCGGGTTGGGGCTCCATAGTAAAGGGCTTTTGGTCGCGCGCCATGGCGTTGAGAATGGTTACGACCTTGCGAATGCAGGCCACCAGCGCCACCTTTCGCTTCT